>NZ_DGRF01000046.1:0-3116 GCF_002390995.1 Clostridium sp. UBA4395 | reverse complement strand
AGAGGGGCATAGAAAAGGGCATGGAAAAGGGAATAGAAAAAGGAATTAATAAAGGCAAAGCAGAACTGTTAATTAAGCAATTATTAAAGAAGTTTAAAAATATACCAGCAGAGTATGAGGATAAGATAATGAATTTACCTATTAATATCATTGATAAGATTGGTATGGATATTTTTGATATAGATTCTGTGGAGGAATTGGAAGAGTATTTTAAGCTTACTAAAGTATAGCAAATGATATAAATAAGTAATAGTATTTATATCATTTGTATTGTATTTAATAAGCTTAAATAGAGAAATTAAAGTTAAGGCATGGGATTATAGGATAATCACCATGCCTTTAAAATCATTGTTATTAAAATATAAAGTAAATAAAATACAATTTGCTATCTTCTATCATTTTGCATTACAATAAGTTTAAAATATATTTATTATGGACAAAATAAGTAAAACTGAAGGTGGCAAGATTTATGATTTTAGATAAAGAAACTTTTTTAAGCAAATATCATCTTAATAAAGAAGAGATTATAAGAAATGGAATAGTTTGGGACACTTTAGAAGAAATATATATGGATTTCAATATGTATAAAGAGACTTATGAAACACAAGCAGAATTTATAGCAAATACACTTAGGGCACATAAGAAAATACATACGGTAAAATCTAGAGTAAAGGATTCTGAAAGGCTTATTGAAAAGATTATTAGAAAGACACAGGATAGAAAATCAAAGTATGGAGAGGATTTTCAATTTTCTGTTTCTAACTATAAAGAAGAGATAAATGATTTGATAGGTATTAGAGCCATACATATATTCAAGGATGATTGGGAAGATATACATAATTATATTCTGGGTACTTGGAAGGTTGTTGAGATAACTGCTAATGTTAGAGAAGGGGATGATACAAAAATATTTGAAGAATTAAATATACAAATTAATTCTAGAAAATCAGGATACCGTTCTGTCCATTATCTTATAGAATTTTTTCCAACTAATCAAAAGGTTATAGCCGAAATTCAAGTAAGAACCATATTTGAAGAAGGTTATGGAGAGATTGACCATCAACTTAGATATTCTCACAAAGAGATTCCAGAGGTCTTAAAATTAAATCTTTTGCTATTTAACCGTATAGCAGGAAGTTCCGATGAGATGGCATCCTTTATAAATATGCTAAGCAAAAACTTGATGGAAATGGAACAAAAGTATGAAAAGATAATAGATCTTAAGGATAAAGAGATAGAGGATTTAAAAAGACAGGTAACCACAAATAAATAAATGTTACCAAAGTTATAACTAATTAAAATAAAAAAATATAGATAAGGTACACATGTATCTTATCTATATTTTTTATTCTTAAATGTTTTATCAATGAAGTTTAAAAAATCCTGTTCATTGCCTATAACAAAAGAATTTTTAGAGAAGGAATTAACCCCACCAGAATAGTCTCTTATGATATATAGATTTTTAGAAATATATACCTTATGAACATAGGAATATCTTATAGTAACTACAGATTCCTCATAGTTTTCGTGAGAATAAGCCTCTGATGAAAGCTTAGTGAAATATGTATCGTAAAAGCTATAGGTTATAGTTTCATCTTTAGATATTTCATCTTTGTTAAATATATGAATATTAATCAAAGTTGAGATTTCTGGTAGTTTCCAATAAAGTAAAAAAACAAATATATTAACCATTTGATGTGGAATAAATTTAAAGTACATTATTAATCCTTCAACAAAACTAATATCATATATATCCATTCTACCATTAATAAATCTATATGCAGTAAGAGCTAGTAAAATAAAAACAGATAAACAGCCAACAAAATAAAGTTTTTTATTAACAACTTTATTTACTTCAATTAAATTTTTTGTTGTACAGTTAGTTGTAAACTTAAAATGCAGTTCCTCATTTTCCAAAAGTTAAACCTCCTTTATTATAGACTTATCTGGCAATGAATTTTCTAAAAAACACATAAAATCCTTAGTATTACCTAAAGTAAGTGAATTTTTAGGTAGAACTATATAGCCCTTTAATGTATTAGCTTTTATAAGAAATAAATTCTTAGTAATATATATATGAGAAATCATTTCATAATTAAATGTGTATGGTGTATCTATAATATCTGCATAAGCACCTATAGAAAAATATGTTTCATAAAAACATGTGGAAAATATAGGATTTTTTAATTCTTTAGGTCTTATAATCTCTGTGGTGTTTATTCTAATCCATGCATTTACTTCAGGCATTTTTATAAGATATAAAATAATAACAAGGTCTATAATTAACAATGGAATGTGTGAAAAATACATTGCTAAAGCCTCCACAAAGGATACCTTATATAAATCAATTACATGTAATATAAAAGTTAATGCAATTATAGAAATGATAAGACTTATAACTAAACGACTTAAAAAAAGCTTTTTTTTGCCTATGATTATTTTTGCCTCTGCCAAATTCTTTACAGAATCTTTAGTAGAAAATTTAAATTTTAATTCTTGGTTTTCCAAGTCTATTTCCTCCTAACTTAACTAACTTAATATATATAAATAATGAAATGATTATTTTTTTATTCTACTTAAGAAATCAAGTTTTTCATCATTATCTTTAAACGCTTCACAGGGTATTATCAACAAAGCTTTGTATTTTTTATTTAAAACATATATTTTATCATTGTTTTCAAATATATTAAAAATAGATTCAAAGTGTATTTCTGTTTCAGAATTATCTACTGTAACTACAAATTTATTTAATTTTAAAAATACTTCCTTTTCTTTTACTAAATTTGGATTTTTTTCAATGGCCAGTTTATAGGTTTTTTTTAATCGACTTAAATAAAATTTAGGTTCTAATTTAACTATTTTATAGAGCAAAATAGCAATTGTTAATGTAAATATACAAAAGGTAACAACTAGTTTAGTGTGCAAATAATACAATTTTATGAACTTTATAGTAGCTACTATAAAATATAGATAACATGCATATAATACAATCTTTCTAAATTTAAAATAAAAAATTCTATTCTTTTTAATTGTATCTAAGAAATAATGAAATTCTATCCAATCCTCTAAACTATTGGTATATTTTAAAGTCATTTAATCACCTTGTATAATGAACT
>NZ_DGRF01000097.1:0-5393 GCF_002390995.1 Clostridium sp. UBA4395 | reverse complement strand
GCATCTTGTGTTACTATTGAGTCAATCGATACCAATAGGTTGTATTAATAATAAATATTTATTGTAAATCAATAAATATTTATTTACAATTCTATTTTTCAAGTATAAAATGATATTAAAAGGTACAGAATTTATAAAGTACTTAATTGCAAACAAAAATTAATCTGAAGTAAAAAAATTTATAGGGGGAAAATTAAAAATGAAAAAATATTTATTTAGTATTCTTTTAGTAGTAGCTAGTATAGCGTGTTTTACGATATTTAATGTAGTTGGTTCCGAAGTCTTGCCAGATGGAACTCTATCTGAACCATTCTTTCTTATACCAATAGGATTTTTATTTGCTGGCATAGCTATTATATCAGCAATAATAATTTTTGTAGTCTCTAAATTTGTAAACAACAATAACCCATAAGTGTATAATCTATTATTTTCAATTAATATATACGTATTAGAACTCAACTATTGTATATTGTATTATCTTAATAGTTCTAGATAGCAAAATAGGCCTATAGGCCTATTTTTTGCCTTCTTTAATCATAACATATATCGCTTTACATCATCATTTTAATTTCTTTAAACTCATCAAGGTCAGTATAAAGTTCTTCCTTGTATGGATTTCTCTTAGTTTTCCTTATTTTATATATCATATAAACAAATACAGCTATATTACTTGCAAGAGCTATAGCTCCTAAAATTGTATAAATAGTAATATTGTAAGTTGATTTAACTACAAACACTCCTGTATCCTGGAAATTTGGAAAAGTTTGAGCAAACATGCACCATATAGCTAAGGTCTGAGCTCTATGCTGTAGCCAAGCACCCTTTCCAACAGTAAATGCACAAAGAGTTGGCGCAATAAGTAATGCTAAACCTGCGTACCAAGAATGAGTAGGTATGCAATTATAAGTATATACAAAATTCCATAAATCATATGCAATAATCCAGAACCAAAGCATATCAGGCCATAGCATATCCTTACTTTTGTCTTTTCTAGTTTGTTTTCTAATTACTATTCCAAACCAACCAGTTATAGCAATGATATTTAGTATACCAGCCGCTGCATTCATATAATTCCAAGGACCACCCATTACACCTACTACTTCACCTTCAATAGCTCCTGAATTCATCATCCAATAAGTGGATCCAACTTCAATATCTCTTGCCACTGCTTCTATAATGTTAATAGCTAGAATCAACGGTGGAAAGCATAGTGCAATTTTATTATCAGCTAGTCTCCAAACAACCTCACCAGTAATTTTATCCTTTTTCTCAATATGACGAATACACCAAAATCCAATACATCCTGCTGTTGCAGAATAAACTTTAGCTAGATGGAACCAGTCAGTATAGGTAACATCCTTTAAAACAGTCATCCAAACAACTGTTAAAATAATTGGCAAAATAACAAAACTAAAAAATCCTGCCCACTTCTGTCTTCTAGAAAACTCATTGAATAAAAACAAACCTGCAAAAACTACAAACCACATTCCCCATGCAGAAAACATTGTTGCTCCTTCAACATAATTAAATTCAAACATTTTATTCACCCTCTACCCCTATTTAAATTTAAAATTACTTTATAAAATCTTTTATAGTTAACTAAGTTATTTAAAAAGTTTCTTTACTTTTTTAGTTGTAATTTTCACTTTACGTTTAAGAATTTGCTTTATAACTACAGGTTTTAAATCCTCATAAGCTACACCCTCACCATCATATTTTCTTACAAGGGAAATAGCATCAAACTTACATTTAGTGGTACATTGACCACATCCTACACACAGGAATTCATCTACAACCGTTGCACCACAGCTAAGACAACGTTCTGTTTCCCTTTTTATCTGGTCTTCAGTAAATGTTTCACGTAAGTCTTTAAATGTTTTCCTTGATTTGCTTCCATCTACATGACCTACACTCTGTCTAGGAGTACTATCATATCCTTTAAGTTCTATATTCTCCTTATCTAATGCATGATATTCTTTTCTATCTCGACCAATAATCAAACTTTGTCCTGGCTGAACATAACGATGAATTGAAATTGCACCTTCTTTACCTAAAGCAATAGCATCTATTGCAAACTTAGGTCCTGTTAATGCATCACCACCAGCAAAAACATCAAGCTCACCTGTCTGTAATGTAAATGGATCTGCTTTAATAGTATTATTTCTATTTAGTTCAATTTTACTATCTGATAAAAGTTCTCCCCAATTCATTCCTTGACCTATTGAAAGCAGTACAGTATCAGCCTTAACTATGATAGTGTTATTTTCATCATAAGATGGATTAAATCTTCCACTCTTATCAAATACAGAAATACATTTCTTGAATTCTACTCCTGTAGCACGACCATTTTCAACAATTACTCTCTTTGGCCCCCAAGAATTATTAATTTCAATATTCTCTGATAGTGCTTCCTCAATTTCCTCTTGAAGTGCAGGCATTTGTTCACGACTTTCCAAACAGTACATTTTAATTTGTGTATTTCCAATTCTAGTAGCTGTTCTCGCAACATCTATAGCAACGTTACCACCACCGATTACGATTACATTGCCCTCAAGTTTTAACTCCTTACCCAAGTTAACATCTCTCATAAAATCTATACCGGTTATAACATTTTCTACGTTTTCACCTTCAATACCAAGGTTCCTTCCCATACATGCACCGATTGCAATATAGAAGGCTTTAAAACCTTGATCCCTTAATTCATTAAGACTTATATCTCTTCCAACCTCAACCCCTGTCTTGAATTCAACGCCTAATTCTTTCAGTATATCAATTTCAGCATTTATTACATTTTTTTCAAGCCTGAATGAAGGTATTCCTAAAGTTAACATTCCACCAAGAACATTTTCTTTTTCAAACACAGTTACTTTATACCCATCAATGGCTAAGTAGTATGCACAGCTAAGACCTGAAGGCCCTGCTCCCACAATAGCAATTTTTTTACCGTACTCGTGCTTACGTTTAGGCACATATCTATGATCAGTATTTAAATCCTGTTCAGCAATAAATTTTTTGATTTCATCAATAGCAACTGGATCGTCGATATCTCCCCTAGTACAATCTGTTTCACACTTTCTTGGGCAAATACGTCCGCATACTGCAGGAAATGGATTTTCTTGTTTGATAAGTTCAAGAGCTTCCCTATATCTTCCTTGAGATGCAAGTTTAACATAACCTTGAACTGCAATATGAGCTGGACAATTGGTTTTACATGGACTTGTACCTGTATCAACTACATCTTTTCTATTGGTTCTATATTCAGGATTCCATTTTTCTGGACCCCACTCAGTATCTCGTGGAGTATCAATTCTCTTTATCTCAGTAGTTACTGGTGTTTTTGAACATAACTTTTGCCCCAATTGTAGTGCATTAACAGGACAATTTTGAACGCACTCTCCACAGGCAACACATTTCTCTTTGTCCACTTTAGAAACATAGTTTGAACGTACCATGTCAGCGTTAATAAACATACTAGCAGTTCTTAAAGCCAGACAAGAACATCCACAGCAATTACAAATAGCATGAGTTTTACCAGAACCATCTAAGTTAGGTATTTGATGCATTAAACCGTTTTCTTCTGCTCTCTTAATAATTTCAAAAGCTTCTTCACGAGTAATCTGTTTACCCCTCTTCGTACGTATATAGTATTCTGCTGCGTGACCCATCTGAATGCACATGTCTTCCTTAAGGTGACCGCAGCCTTCTCCCATAGCTTCTCTTGCTGTACGGCATGAACAATCAGCAACTGAGAAAATATCATTATCATTAAGATACTTAGAAACTTCCTCATAGGATGCTCTTCTAGTTTCACCTTCAATGGCATGTTCTATAGGTATAACACGCATAAGACCTACTCCTACAGGAAAACTTCCTGCTGTCTTAGGTCCTCTTACTCTTCCATAGGCTTCAAAAGCCCTAGGAATCTGAGGATACTTTTTAACATTCTCCTTATTGTTAACCATCATTTCCATGATACCTGGAACCCAGGTCTCATACCAAAATGTATCTACTCCATCAATTTCATTTACAAAACAAACCCCTGCATCCGCTAATTCTAACAAAAGTTCTGTTGTTCTCTCTACAGATTTTCCACATAAAGGAGCAACATCTTTAGCAGTAACCTTTTTACGTATTTCCATACAAAGTACAACTTCTGCCATTTCTTCTGAAACAACAGGTTCAAGAATCATATACTCGGGATCTGTAGCTTTTATTTCATTTTTCGAGCCACGCTTCTTATTACTGATGTGATTTGCAAGATCAAGTACCTTTTCCTTGACCATATATTATCCCTCCCCAAAATAATTATATGTCATCATAAACAAAACTATAAACACCAGTGTTTACAATGAATTGCAAAGATGGCAAGACTCATTATTAATATTAACTATATTAAAATAATCAGCACTTTTAGGTTTTATTAAGTTATTAAAACAAAAGTAACCGAAAGAAACTGATTATTATATAGTCAAAATATTTTAAAGTAAGTTTATAATATTTTTAATGTTATGAATTATTTAATGTTATTTATTTTTCCAATTATTTATTTGTCCACGTATCCAGTCAGCCCATTCTCCAATTCCCTCTCCAGTTTTAGCTGAAATTGGAATAACTTTAATATTTGGATTCAGTTTTTTTACCCTCTCTTTTACTGCCTCCATATCAAATTCAAAATAGTCAGCTGCATCTATTTTGTTCACTAATAAAACATCAACTATTGAAAACATTAAAGGATATTTTAAAGGCTTGTCATCTCCTTCTGGTATGCTTAGAATCATAGCATTTTTTGATGCACCAGTGTCAAATTCTGCAGGACACACTAAGTTCCCAACATTCTCCAATATTGCAAAATCAATGTTATCTGTTCCAAGACCTTTTAAACCTTGTCTAGTCATATCAGCATCAAGATGACACATTCCTCCTGTATGCAGTTGAATTACTTTAACTCCAGTCTGTGAAACCTTGTGTGCATCCACATCTGAATCAATATCAGCTTCTAAAATACCAATGTTCATTTCATTTTGAAGAGCTTCAATTGTTCTTAAAACAGTTGTTGTTTTCCCTGAACCAGGTGATGACATAAGATTTAATAAAAAGACCCCATCTTTTTTCAATTCTTCTCTAAGTAGCTCAGCCTGACGATCATTGTTGTCAAAAACACTTTGCTTAATTTCTAAAACTTTAAATGCCTCCATATAAACTCTCCCCCATTTCATATTTAATTTAGGTTACTTTATTGAAGTAGGTTACAATATATTATTACCAACCGTTCCACAATATAACATAACAGTTGTTATGTTTATAATATAATACGCACCTACCTTTGTCAATGTATTAACATTCGAAATAATAAATATGTTATGAAAATACCGGGGCTGTATCAAAATTAAATA
>NZ_DGRF01000071.1:0-25360 GCF_002390995.1 Clostridium sp. UBA4395 | reverse complement strand
GAGCATCGCTCCATAACTTAATCAGTTATTTTGCGACGCCCCCTTCTATTTTAAATTAAAATAAATATACTAAAAATGGTTATATTATTTAAATTTGGATTATAATATATATAGATTCAAAAGTATGAGGTAGATGGATTTATGTATAGATTAGAAACATTAAATAATTCAAATTTAAATTTTATAAATGAGTTTGATATTACTAATGAGTATAAAGAAGAACTCATAGAGATTTGCACAAATAAGAATATATTTAAAAAACTTCTTTTGGGAAAAAATATAAAGTATATAAAATCTCAACAAAAGTATATAGGGTTTTTATGGTATAGTAAACTTCAATATCAAGTATATAAAATACACTGTATAAAATTTATTCCTGAATATAGTACTTTTGAGTATTATAAAGAAGTCTTTAAGTTTTTTAATAGTTGTAATTCGATTATAATCAGCGAAAATAATAACTTGAATACAACTTTATTGATTGAACTAGGATTTAGTGTAGAAAGAGCTATTATTGAAATGGGAAGAGATATAAATTCCTATGAAGAACAAAATAATGATGAAAATATTTCTTTTGCAACCTTTAAAGAAGGTAAAGATGAAAAACATAGGTGTTTAATTCAAAATAAAGTTTTTGATTCTGCTAATAGACAGTCTATAAATAAAGAGGATATTATATATGAAAAATATCAAAATTACTATATTCCAGAAGGATGTATTTTTATTAAACATAAAGAGGTTAATGTAGGTTATGGACAATTAATAAAAAAAGATTCAAAAATTTATATAGCTAACTTTGGAATTTTACCGGAATATAGAGGCAAAGGTTATGGAAAGAAGCTATTAAAATATATAGTAAATATAGCTCATGATCTTGGTAATAGTAAAATATATCTTAAATGCGATAAAAAAAATATAGAAGCTGTAAACTTATATATAGGTGAAGGGTTTAAAACAATAGATACTTATCATGAGTATAAGAAAGATAATATAGATTCATTTTAATATAATAATTAATGTAGTAAATATAGCACTATACTTTATAATTATTAAGAACAAATATAATAAAAAAGAAATTAAGTCATGAAACTTAATTTCTTTTTTTGATTACTATTTTTCAATTTTTACATATTCAGCTAAAGCTCTTTCTAATATGTCCATTGCATCAGCTAGAGCTTCAGTATTTAAACAATAAGATAATCTTATTTCATCCATACCAAGACCCTCTGTTGCATAGAAACCTTCTGCAGGTGCAACCATAACAGTTTTATTATTATAGTTATAGTCTGTAAGTAACCATTTTGCAAAATCCTCACCACTTTTTATTGGAAGCTTTGCTACTATATAAAATGCTCCAGTAGGTTTTTTACATATAACACCTGGCATTTTTGAAAGCTTTTCAAACAGAATGTTTCTTCTTGATTCATATTCTTTTTTAACGTTAATAAAGTATTCTTTAGGAGTATTGATTAAATTTGCTGCTGCTAGTTGTTCTATAGTTGGAACACATAGTCTAACTTGACACATTTTCATAATTTGACTTATAAGTTCTTTATTCTTAGAAGCTACTAAACCAATTCTTGCACCACATGCACTATAGCGCTTAGATATACTATCTATTAAAATTACTCTATCTTTAATATCTTCCATATAAAGAGCAGAAGTGTATTTTAATCCATCATAAACAAATTCTCTATATACTTCATCTGCAATAAGGAATAAGTTATTCTCTTTACATATATCAGCAAGCATTCTTATTTCATTTTCAGTGTAAACAACTCCAGTTGGATTTCCAGGGTTAGAAACCATGATTGCTCTAGTTTTAGGAGTTATTTTAGATGTTATAACATCCTTTGCTGGTAGATGAAAGCCTTCTTCAGCTTTAGTTATAAAAGGTACTACTTTTACGCCAGCACCTTGTGCAAATCCTGCATAATTAGTATAAAAAGGCTCTGGTATAATTACTTCATCGTCTACATCACAAATTGCTGTTAATGCTAAAGAAATAGCTTCAGAACCTCCATTAGTGATAAGAATTTCATTAGATTCAAAATCTATATCCCATTCTTTATAGTATTTAATAAAACTATTAATTGCTTCATCTATTCCTTGAGATTGAGCATATTTAAGTACATCATCTTTATAGTTATTAATTCCTTCCATGAATTCCTTTGGAGTTTCAATATCAGGTTGACCAATATTTAGATGATATATTTTTACTCCTTTACGTGCAGCTTCCGCTCCATATGGTGCTAGTTTTCTAATCGGTGAATATCCCATAGCCAGTATTCTTTTTGAAAATTCCATTTTAACTCCTCCTAAAATAATATTAATAAATATTTAAGTTTATTTATTTTCATTATTGTACTAGTATACATTACATATTGTTTCTATTTTGTATAATATCTATGAAGAACTTTACCTAATCTTTTTATTCCTTCTACGATTTTATCTTCTGGCATATTAGAGTAATTTAATCTAAAGAAATTTTTCTTTCCACCATTAGGGAAGAAAGAAGCACCAGGTACATAGGCTACATTCTCTTTTAGAGCATCTTCCATAATAGAAACAGAATCTAAATCTTTTCTTAATTCAACCCAAGTAAACAACCCTCCTGAAGGATAAGTGCATTTAACGTCTTCAGGGAAATATTTTTTCATGTTATCTATCATTAAGTCACGTCTAACTCTATAAACTTCAATTATGCTCTTTATATGATCATCTAAACTGTAAATTTTCATGTATTCTCCTGCGATAACTTGAGCAAAAGTATTACATTGTAAGTCTGCGCCTTGCTTAATTAAAATATACTTTTTAATTATTTCTTCTTCTGCTAATATCCATCCAAGTCTTAGTCCAGGACAGAAAGTTTTAGAGAAAGTACCTAGATTAATTACATAACCAGCTTTATCAAAGGATTTAATTGAAGGAAGACTTTCTCCCTCAAATCTTAATTCTCCATAGGGACTATCTTCAATTAAAGGTATTTCATACTTAGCAGCTAGTTCAGATAAGCGTTTTCTTCTTTCGATATTCATTGTAATTCCACTTGGATTTTGAAAATCTGGAATAGTATAAATCATTTTTATATTGTGGTTTTCGTTTTCTAATGCTTTTTCTAATTCCTCTACAATCATACCATTTTCATCCATTGGTATTTCTAAGAATTTAGGACCATAAGCCATAAATGCATTTAAAGCGCCAAGATAGCTTGGACTTTCACATGCAATAGTGTCTCCTTCATTTATGAAAAGCTTTGCAGAAAACTCTAAACCTTGCTGAGAACCATTAGTTAGCATAACATTTGAAGTATCGCATTTTACTCCTGTAGGCGCTATTCTTTCTTTTACAATTATTTCTCTCAAAGGCATGTAACCATCAGTAGAAGCATATTGTAGAGCTAGTTGGCCTTTTTCTTTTATAACCTTTGATGCTACTTCGTTTAGTTTATCTAAAGGAAATAATTCAGGTGCTGGTAATCCACCTGCAAAAGAAATAATTTCTGGCTTTTCAGTCAATTTCAAAAGTTCTCTTATTTCAGACGCTTTTAAATTTGAAGTCCTATTCGCATAACGTATATTCATATATACACCTCCCTATAATTATGTTTTAAAATTAATTATACTATTCATCTTATGTACCATGATTTTATTATAACTTATTTGCATGTTTTTTCAAGATATTTTAATATAGTGGAAAGAGTAATAAAATAAATCTTAAAAATGCTTGTTATTTGAGTGAAGAAGTAGTATAATGACTTAAAGAATAAATTAAATAATTAAATATTTCTTTAAATCAGTCCAGAGAGGCTGGCAAGAAGGTAGATATAATTACAGGGCACACTATATTTCTGTATATAACTTCTTGCGAAAGTAAGAAGTTTTTTTATTTATATACCTTTTAATCAGTACTGGGATACTGAAAGGGGAGAAAGAAATTTCTCCTAATATTAAAAATATTAAGGAGGCTTTATATGTCAGAAATAACATTAAAAAAAGAAGCAGAAGAAACATTGGCAAAGAGATCTATTAAGGAAGAGACTAAAAGAATGGTACTTGCTATGCAGCACTTAATTGCTATGTTTGGTGCAACGGTTCTAGTACCTGTACTTACAGGACTTGACCCTTCAGTTGCTCTTGTTGCCGCAGGATGTGGTACTTTGATATTTCACCTTTGTACGAAAGGAAAAGTTCCAGTATTTCTTGGATCTTCTTTCGCATTTATACCGGTAATAATAGCTGCGGGAGAATTAAATGGCGGAGATTTAGCATATGCACAAGGCGGATTGTTAGTTGCAGGATTTATTTATGTAATAATTTCATTTCTAGTTAAGAAAATTGGTGTAACCACTATAAAAAGATTCCTTCCTGCCCAAGTGGTAGGACCTATGATAATAGTTATAGGATTAAACCTTGTACCTACAGCTATAGGAATGGCTAGTGAAAATTTTATTATAGCAGGGATAACTTTAGCTATAGCATTATCCATTAACTTATTTGGGAAAGGTTTTTCAAAACAGTTAGCTATACTTATTGCAGTATCATCAGGGTATATACTTTCATTGATTTTTAATATAGTAGATACTAGCATAATATCTAAAGCAGCATTTATAGCGGTACCTAGCTTCACGCTGCCTAAATTTGATATGGCATCTATCCTTACAATTGCACCAGTGGTGTTAGCAGTACTAATGGAGCATGTTGGTGATATTAGTACAAATGGACAAGTAGTTGGCAAAAACTTCATTGAAGATCCTGGTCTTAATAGAACACTATTAGGAGATGGACTTGCAACTATGTTTTCTTCATTTATTGGAGGACCAGCAAATACAACTTACGGAGAGAATACTGGAGTTTTAGCATTAACAAAAAATTATGACCCATCAATAATAAGAATTACAGCAGTATTTGCTATCATCTTAGGGTTTGTAGCTAAATTAGGAGGATTACTATTATCTATCCCTAGCGCTGTTATGGGTGGTATTAGTATCATGCTATTTGGAATGATTGCATTAATAGGATTTAAAACTATTAAAAATGGAGATGTAACTTTTGATTGGAAAAACATTGTAGTAATAGCTACTATAACAATAATTGGTCTTGGTACTACTAATTTAGAAAAGTACACTGGTATATCAATTGGAATTCCAGTTGGTGCATCTGTTAAAATAACAGGCGTAAGCTTAGCAGCCCTTGTAGGGGTTATACTAAATATGATTTTAAATTTTAAAAGTGAAAAAGAAGAAAATAGAAATAAATATGTAGCTTAACTATGCATTCATTGAGATACCACTTAATACAAAGATTATGTATTAAGTGGTATTTTTTTACATCTAATGGTATAATATAATAAAATATAACATGGGGGTGTGAAAATGAAAAAAGTTAAAGTTGAAGATGCTATTGGGATGGTGGTGGCCCATGATTTAACTAAGATCGTACCGGGGGAATTCAAGGGTGCTGCTTTTAAAAAAGGACATATAATAGAAGCAAAAGATATAGAAGAGTTGAAGTTTATAGGGAAAAATCACATTTATATTATTGAAATGAATTCAGAAATGCTTCATGAAGACAAAGCAGCTTTAGAGTTAGGACAAGCAATTGGAGGAGCAAATACCTACCTTAAATCACCTAGTGAGGGAAAAGTAAATATTTTAGCTGCTCGGGATGGGCTTTTGAAAATTAACACTAGTTTGTTATATGAAATTAATTATATTAAAGACATTGTAGTAAGTACATTACACAATAATACTGTTGTAGAAAAGGATACAATTGTTTCTGCTACAAAAGTAATACCGTTAGTTGTAGAAAAAAGATATATCAATCAAGTTAAGGATATATTAAGAAATGTATCAGGGATTATAGACATAATACCTTTTAAAGTTCAGAAGGTAGGAATCGTTATTACTGGTACGGAAGTTTATGAAGGAATCATTACTGATAAATTTGCTCCAATACTTAAGGAAAAGGTTGGTAATTACAAAGCTATTGTTGAAGATGTCATATTTGTTCCAGATGACTTAGAAAAAATAACTAATGCTATAGAGATATTTAAGTCTAGAGGATGCAGTTTAATAATATGCAGTGGGGGTATGTCAGTAGATGCAGATGATTTAACACCTGTAGCTATTGAAAAAGTAGCTTCAGAGATAATTACCTATGGATCTCCAGTAATACCAGGAGCTATGCTTATGTTAGCATATAGTGATGATATAACTTATGTGGGGATTCCTGCTTGTGGAATGTTCTCTAAAATAACTGTGTTTGATGTTTTACTTCCTAGGATAATGGCAAAGGATAAAATTAGCAAAAGACAAATAAGTGAGTTATCTCACGGAGGGTTTTGCTTAAAATGTAATATATGTCATTATCCAATTTGTCCATTTGGGAAATAGGGAGGTATTTTATATGTGTATTACTTTACTTGAAGAAGTGAATGAGCAAGTGAAGAATGGGAATTTTGTAGCTCTTTCTATAATTACTAAGGCTTGTGGATCTTCACCTAGGGGAGAAGGTACCATGATGGGAGTTCTAAGAGATGGTACTATAATTGGTACTATAGGCGGAGGTGCAGTTGAAGATGAAATTATAAAATCTAGTATAGAGGCTATAGAAACACAAAGAAGTGGGAGATATGAATATAGTTTGAATGAAGCTAATAAAGAGCTTAATATGGTTTGTGGAGGAAACATTGAAGTATATATAAAAGTATTAATGCCTAAGCGTAAACTTCTTATAGTTGGTGGGGGACATATTGCATTGCCACTACATTTTATAGCTAATGTATTAGGATATGATATTGTAGTTTTTGAGGATAGGGAAGAATATTGTAATTATGAAAGATTTAAATTGGCTGATGAGCTTTTACTAGGAGATATTAAAGATAATTTAAAAAAATATCCTATAAATAATCAATGCAGTATAGTAATTATAACTAGGGGACATTTCCATGACTATGAAGCTTTAAAAACTGTTATAGATACTGAAGCAAATTATATTGGTATGATAGGAAGTAAAGTTAAGGTAAAAAAAACTATTTATAAATTATTAGATGAAGGATTTAGCAAAGATTTGTTGAATAAAGTATATGCACCTATTGGTATAGAATTAGGTGGTGAAAGACCAGAAGATATAGCATTATCTATAATGGCAGAAATTTCATTAGTTATAAATAATGGAAAATTAGCCCATAAAAAAATACTCTAATATATATAGAGATAAAAATTTATCTTGAATTATTGTAATATAATCAATATGTTCATAATATTTTAATTATATAAGGGTTAATTTTATTTCTAGAAAAGTAAAGTATGATAGGTAATATTGTATTTTATTAATATATAAATAAAAGGGAGTTTTAAGGGGGAAAACAATGGTAAATCGAAAAGTTTTAAAAAGTAAATCTAAAGATCAATTAAGGGGTCAGTGGAAGATACCGGTCTTAATAACACTAATAATCTTTATAATTCAAGGATGTATAAGTCTTGGTTCTGAGACTTTTAAAGATACTATAGGACCATCACTTTTGATAACAGTTATAAGCATAATAGTAACCTTAAGTATAGCAATTATGAGTAATTCATTTTATCTTAAAATTTCTAGGGATAAGAAAGTTAAATTTTCTGATATACTTATTTCAGGTAAGACTTGGGGAAAAGGTATGGGTATACAACTTTTAATAGTATTAATGTACATACCAATAATAATTATTATTGGTATAGTTGTAGGAATTATAGCAATTCATTATAGTAACCAGATATTTATTGGTTCTTTATCAGGTAATTCTATTCCATCTTTTGAAGGCATGACAACAATGATTGTTCTGGTTACCTTAGTTTTATGTATACCAATAATTATTTTTGGTTTATATTTGTTTCCAGCAGTGATTTTAGTATGTGAAGATAATAGTAAGGGTGTAATTCAGTGTATAAAAGAAAGTTTTAAATTAATGAAAGGAAATGTATGGAGTTTATTTGTACTATACCTTAGCTTTTTAGGTTGGGTAATTTTATGTATTGTACCAGGTGTAGTTGTAGCTATAATTGCAGTTTTTTCATTTAATGAAATGCTCATTACTATATTACCGTTAATTATAGGAATTAGCTTTCTATGGTTAACCCCATATATGAATACAACATTTTTGAATTTCTTTAATGAAATATCTGGATACAATAATAAACCTATATATAATGAAATTAATACATTAAATTAACAATATGTGTTATATATCTATATAAGTTGTCTATGAATGAGATTATTTATGTAATAACTTAGTATTTAGCGTGAATTAAATTTTAACTAGGTTTATATATAAATGTTTATTTCATAATTAAAGAAGATGTATATCAACTTAAATCCAAAGGAATTCTTTGGATTTTTATTATTAAGTCTAATTGGAAGTTAATAAACTAAAGCCTAAATCAAAAAAATATTGCTTCAAGATTTAAGATTGTATATAAATGCTATTGTTTGTTATGAATAAAGATGATAGATTTATAATAGATTACATTAAAGATAAAATATATTAATTAGCTATGTATTGGATAAATATAAATAAATGATTAGGTGATGAAATGAAGATAGTATGTTCAATAGGTCCTAATGTTAAGACCTTAAATGATTTAGATAAATTTGTAAATGCAGGAATGAATTCAATGAGATTGAATTTTTCTCATATAGAAAATGATACAGCTAAAAAACAAATTAAGTATATGAAGGAGAATTATCCTGATATTTCTATTATTCAAGATTTGCAAGGCAATAAAATTAGAGTATCTAATTTGTTTAATGGCCAACTAAGGGTTAACTTTGGAGAAACCGTATATTTTTGTAGTGAAGAATTTTTTAAAGAAAATCTTAGACATAGTGGAAAGAATACATTAATTCCAATTTCTTTTCAAGGACAATTTACATGGCTTTCTAAATGCAAAAAAATCCTTATGAAGGATGGAACAATGGAATTTAATGTTGTAGGAAAGCTTAAGGATAAAGAGGCAATAAAGGCAGAAGTCGTTTTAGGTGGCATGGTTAGAGGTGAGAAGGGGTTAAATGCTCCGGGAATGGATAGGTCGGGTATGACGTTAACCATAAAGGATAAGAAGGATATTGAATTTGGACTTTTAAGTGGTGTGGATATAATATGTCTTTCCTATGTTACGAGAGAATCTGATATTTTAGAATTAAAGGAATATATAAAAAAAGTAAAGAAATATAATCCTCAAATTATTATGCCTAAAATTTGGGCAAAAATAGAGTGTAAAGAAGGAATTCTTAATTTTGATTCTATTTTAAAATCTGTTGATGGAATTATGCTAGGTAGGGGAGATTTATTCTCTGAATTGGACATAATGGAAATTCCATTTGTTCAGGATGAAATAATAGAAAAGATGAAATCTGAAAAAAAGGAGCTTATAATCGCAACCTATGTGTTAGATTCTATGAGGAGTGCTCGAAAACCTAAAATTCCTGAATTAGATGATTTATATAATTTTATAAAAAATAAGGTGGATGGAATTATGCTAGCTGGAGAAGTTGGGGTAGGTAAAAATCCTCTGTATGTTATAAGATTTACTAAAGAATTTATAGATAAATATAGTTATCTTAGTTAAGAAAAGAATGAAGATGAATATGAAAAATATATCCATCTTCATTTTAGAATTAATTCACTATTTAATCTAGTTTAGTTATATTTTAGGCATGAATTCTATATATTTACATGCGGTTCAATGATATAATTAAATATAGATAGTGTAAAAACTCTACACTAACATAAGCATATAGGGGGGATTATTATGAATAAAGATTTACAGAAGGAAAAGATACAAGAAATATATAATGAAATTACTAGATTAACAGAAGAATTATCAAAAATTCAATGTACTCATAATGAATGTGAAGAATGTCCTTTTAGAGAATTGACAACAACTGATTCTAATCAAACACTTGATTGTGGTGGATTTATTGATTTATTCATGTATAACTAATAAATCCTTATAATTATTTAAAATGTAGAACAAAAGCAATAGACTTAATTTTGTCTATTGCTTTTAAACATATATTAATGAAAATTTATATAAACTATTTTCCTAAGTTAAATATATCTAAATCTTTAACTTTCAATCCTCGTTTCATTACTGTTACCATGGCTCTTAAGGTATCGAGAGAAGTCATTAATGAAACTCCTGATTCTACAGCTGTTCTTCTAAGTTTAAAGCCGTCGCGCTGAGAGTCATTTCCTCTAGTTGGTGTATTAACTATCATATTTATAGATTTATTTCTGATAGAATCTACTATATCAGGTTTTCCTTCACCAATTTTATTAACTATTTTTGCATCTATACCTTCAATTTGAAGCATTTTTGCAGTTCCTTCTGTGGCTACTATCTGACAGCCAAGCAAGTTCATTTCTTTAGCTAGTATTAAGAATTCATCTTTGTCACTATTATTTATAGTTGCAAGTAATTTGTCTCCAGACTTTAAAATTGGTCTTTTGGCAGCCAAGAAGCCCTTCATCATAGCTTCGTCAAAGGTATGTCCTACACCAAGTACTTCTCCAGTAGATCTCATTTCAGGTCCAAGACTTACTTCAACCTTTGGAAGCTTTTCAGTAGAGAATATAGGTACTTTTACAGTTACAAAATCAGGTTCAGCACATATTTGTTCCTTATATCCCATATTTTCTAGAGATTCTCCAAGCATGGCGCGAGTAGCTAATTCAACTATAGGAACATTAGTAACTTTACTTATATATGGAACTGTACGAGAAGCTCTAGGATTAACTTCTATGATAAAAATTTCTCCTTCAAACTCAATGAACTGAATATTTATCATGCCAAGAACTTTAAGCTCTAAAGCAATCTTCTTTGTATATTCAAAGATAGTTTTCTTAGATTTGTTAGATATATTTTGAGAAGGATATATGCTTATAGAATCTCCAGAGTGGACTCCGGCTTTTTCAAGGTGTTCCATAATTCCTGGAATTAAAATACTTTTACCATCACAGATAGCATCCACTTCAATCTCTCTACCGACTAAGTATCTATCAATCAAAACAGGATTTTTATGATCTCTTTTAAAAGAATTCTCTAAATACTTTTTAAGTTCCTTTTCTCTATAGGTGATTTCCATACCTTGACCACCTAACACATAAGAAGGTCTAACAAGTACTGGATATCCAAGGTTCTCAGCACCAACAATTCCTTCATCAAGGTTCCATACTGCAATTCCTTTAGGTCTATTAATATCAAGATTTTCAAGCATAGCATCAAATCTTTCTCTATCTTCGGCCCTATCTATACCATCAGCATCAGTACCTAAAATCTTAATTCCATTTTCTCTTAGAAACTTAGATAGTTTTATAGCAGTTTGACCACCAAATTGAAGAATTACACCTTCAGGTTTTTCTTTGTTGATTATGTTGAGTACATCTTCTTCAGTTAGAGGTTCAAAGTAAAGTTTATCCGATATATCAAAGTCCGTTGATACAGTTTCTGGGTTATTATTTACAATTATAGTTTCGATACCTTTTTTCTTAAGAGCTCTAACAGCATGAACAGAGCAGTAATCAAACTCAATTCCTTGTCCGATTCTAATAGGACCTGAACCTATAACCATTACTTTTCTTTTATCAGATACAACTACTTCGTCAAATTCTTCATAGGTTGAATAGTAGTATGGTGATATGGCATCAAACTCTCCAGCGCAAGTATCTACCATCTTATAGGTTGGCATAATGTTATACAGCTTTCTAAGGGTATACAATTCTATAGGGCTAATATCCATTAAGTCTGCAATACCTTTGTCTGAAAAACCCTTTTTCTTTAATAGTTTTAGATAATCTTTATTCAAATCTTCTAATTTAGTAGTTTTTAAGAATTCTTCTTGTTCTACTATCCATTTTATTTTATTTATAAAGAAGGTATCTATTCCTGTAACTTCTGATAACTTCTCCACTAGATATTTTCTTCTAAGCATTTCAGCTAGATCGAAGATTCTTTCATCATCTGGTACCATTACGCTACTCTTTAGCTGAGACAAAGTTTTTTCCTGAGATGGTTTATGATCTAACACATATTTTCCTATTTCTAAGGAGCGAATTCCTTTTAGGAAGGCAGCCTCAAAATTTGATCCAATAGCCATGATTTCTCCTGTTGCCATCATTTTAGTTCCTAAGGATTTATTAGCGTTTTTAAATTTATCAAAAGGCCATTTTGGTATTTTTACAACTACATAATCGAGAGCTGGCTCAAAGGAAGCCATTGTTTTACCAGTAACGGAATTTATAATTTCATCTAGGGTATATCCAAGGCTGATTTTTGCAGCTACCTTAGCTATAGGATATCCTGTAGCCTTTGATGCAAGGGCAGATGAACGAGAAACTCTAGGGTTTATCTCAATTACAGCATAGTCAAAACTATTAGGATTTAAAGCAAACTGGACATTACATCCTCCAATAATTCCTACTTCATCTATGATTTTCAAGGCTGAAGTCCTAAGCATTTGATATTCTTTGTCAGAAAGGGTTTGAGAAGGAGCAACAACTATGGAATCTCCTGTATGAACACCAACGGGATCTATGTTTTCCATATTGCATACTGTTATGCAATTCCCATGAGAATCACGCATAACTTCATATTCAACTTCCTTCCATCCTTTAATACTTTTTTCTATAAGAACTTGTTTTACAGGGCTAAGATAAAGACCGCTATCTAATATGGTAATTAGTTCTTCTTCATTATCTGCAATACCACCACCAGTACCACCAAGGGTGTAGGCAGGTCTTACAATTACAGGGTAACCAATCTTTTTAGCAAAGTTAACTCCGGAATCTACATCATTTACTATATCTGACTCAATAACAGGCTCGTTGATTTTTTCCATTAATGCCTTAAATAAATCTCTGTCTTCACCTTTTTTTATAGACTCTACCGAAGTTCCTATGATTTTAACTCTGTATTTATCTAATATACCTTTTTCAGCAAGTTCTATAGTTAGGTTTAAACCTGTTTGTCCACCCATCCCTGATAAAATGCTGTCTGGTTTTTCTTTTACTATAATTTTCTCAATAAACTCAGTAGTTAATGGCTCTATATATATTTTATCTGCCACTTCCTTGTCAGTCATTATGGTTGCAGGGTTAGAGTTTATTAGTATGGTTTCTATCCCTTCTTCCATAAGTGCTCTACAAGCTTGAGTTCCAGAATAGTCGAATTCAGCTGATTGTCCTATTACTATTGGACCAGATCCTATTATTAATACTTTTTTTATGTCATTTCTCTTACTCATTGATTATTCCTCCTACATGAAAGCTCACTGTCTTTCTTAATGTAATTTATTTAATTAAGCTTAAAAAACTATCAAATATAACGTTATTTTCTTTAGGTCCTGGTGATGCTTCAGGATGATATTGTACACTTGCTATTGGCAATTTTTTATGCATCATACCTTCTAAGGTACCGTCATTTACACTGATATGAGTGATGTCCATATCAATAGGTAACTTAGAAACATAATAGCCATGATTTTGACTAGTTATATATACCTTACTTGATATAATATCTTTCACTGGGTGATTAGATCCTCTATGACCAAACTTTAATTTACTAGTTTCTCCACCAAAGGCCCAAGCTAGAAGTTGATGTCCAAGGCAAATTCCGCAAGTAGGTTTTGAAGTTGCTAATTTTACTACTTCTTTAACTATATTATCTAATTTCATAGGGTCTCCAGGACCATTAGATAGAAATATTAAATCTGGGTTTGTAGAAAGAATTTCTTCAGCCTTTGAGGTAGCTGGAAACACAGTTAGTCTACAATTTCTTTCTTTGAAACTTCTTAAGATATTTGATTTAACCCCAAAGTCCATAACGGCAACATGTGATCCACTGCCTGCTATTTCATATATTTCATCAGTAGATACTTTATATACAGCATTATCATTTTGGAATTTTTCCAACTTATCCTTTATATCTTCTAAGGATAAGTTTTTGGTTGTTATATAACCCTTCATTGATCCATGGTCTCTAAGAATTTTCGTAAGGGCCCTTGTATCAATACCTTCTAGTCCGAAAATCTTGTTTTCTATAAGATATCCATCTAACTCCATCTCACATCTGAAGTTTGAAGGATTATTGGATTTTTCTCTTACAATAAACCCCTTAACTTTTGGAGAAGAAGATTCTAAATCCTCTAAATTAATTCCATAATTTCCAATTAAGGGATAGGTCATAGTTACAATTTGACCATAATAAGATGGATCAGTAAGAGTTTCCTGATACCCAGTCATTGATGTATTAAATACTACTTCTCCAACGGTATCATCAATGTATCCAAAGGCTTTACCTTTGAATTCCATTCCGTTTTCTAATATAAGTTTTGCTTCAATATTTTTTATTTTCAAGAAAAACCCTCCAATCAAAATAATTAATGTACAACAAAAAGGACAACAAACAAGCAAATTATAAGATGCTCTATTTATTATCCTATGGGTTTCTCTTTAAAATAATTATAATTCTAGCCATTATTCCTGTCTCCCTTCTTGGCCTCTCTGGACCAACTTAAAAGTAGATTTGTCCTTTTGATTTTATAAAAAACTTTTTAAAATGTCAATAATAAAATAAATATATTATTATAAAATATAATTTCTAATGAAATATTTAGCAAATATTTGTTGAATAAATCTAATAAAATTACTAACAATAAATTCAGGAGGTGATAACATAATGAGTAAAAACAATAATTTTAAAAATAATGGTTTGAAAAATGATAATAATCTCCAAGGATTAAATTCAAAGGCTATTGGTAATTATACTAAAGGGGCCGTAGAAAATTTTGAAAATAAAATTGTTAGTGAAACAAATTATTTAGAGAAAGTAAATAAAAATTTAGATAAATAAAAATATTTATAAATAAGCTTAGGTAAATTTAATTTTATCTAAGCTTATTTTGTTAATTTTTATTAAATTCCATTGCAAATATAAATTAATTATATATTATATTAATTATTAGAAGTATTTAAGGAGTATATTATGAGTTGTTTAGGAAATATTATTTGGTTTGTATTTGGAGGATTAGTTGCAGGGTTGCAATGGTTTTTAACAGGTCTTTTATGGTGTATAACTATTGTTGGAATACCAGTTGGTATTCAGTGTTTTAAGTTAGCTAAACTACAATTTGCACCTTTCGGAAAAGAAGTTATTACAACAAATGATAGTAGTATGGGATTTTTTCTGAATATATTATGGGTAATATTTGGAGGTTTGCTCCTTACAATAACCAATTTAGTAAGTGCATTTTTACTATCTATAACTATAATAGGGATACCTTTTGCTGCACAATCATTAAAAATGGCAAAATTATCCTTAGCACCATTTGGAAAAGATGTAATATAAGAATTGATTTAATAAGTTATATTTATGATTATTGTAGTATTAAAGTAATTATATAGGAGGAATTATGAGAGATATATCAGAATTAAAAGGGAAGATTTTTAGACACTTTAAAGGGGATTTATATTTACTTGAGGATTTTGTAATAAATTCAGAAACACAAGAAAAGATGGTGCTATATAGAGCATTATATGGGGAGTGTGGATTGTTTGTAAGACCATATAAGATGTTTATAGAAGAAGTACCTAAAAATAAGGTTAATCCAACAGGGCAAAGGTATAGATTTCAAGAGATAATAGTAGAAAGTAAAAATATTTGAAGTAAAGAATAGTATAAAATATAAATCTATGTTATAATAGTAATCGTATGTTTTAAAGAAAAGTTCAAGAGGTTTTACCCAATGGGTAAGACTTTTTTAATGATAATTGGAGGTAACGTTATGATTAGTACTACAGGAGTTAGTTTAAGATACGGAGGACGTAAACTTTTTGAGGATGTTAATATTAAGTTCACAGAAGGTAATTGTTATGGATTAATAGGAGCAAATGGTGCAGGGAAGTCTACATTTCTTAAAATATTATCAGGAGATATAGAACCTAATACAGGCGAAGTTAATATAACACCAGGACAAAGATTAGCAGTTTTAAAGCAAGATCACTTTGCTTATGATGAAGAAGAAGTACTAAGAACTGTAATTATGGGTCATCCTAGATTAATTGAAATTATGAATGAAAAGGATGCTCTTTATGCTAAAGAAGATTTTAGTGATGAAGATGGTATAAGAGCTTCTGAGCTAGAAGGTGAGTTTGCAGATCTTAATGGTTGGGAAGCTGAAAGTGAAGCAGCTACATTACTTCAAGGACTTGGGATAACAGAAGATTTACATTACAAGTTAATGAAGGATTTAAATGGTTCAGAGAAGGTTAAAGTCTTACTTGCACAAGCTTTATTTGGTCATCCAGATATTCTTTTACTTGACGAGCCTACCAACCACTTAGATATTAAATCTATAGCTTGGCTTGAAAATTTCTTAATGGATTTTGAAGGAACTGTTATTGTGGTATCCCACGATAGACACTTCCTAAATAAAGTATGTACTAATATGGCTGATGTAGACTTTGGAAAAATTCAAATGTATGTAGGTAACTATGATTTCTGGTATGAATCAAGTCAATTAGCATTACAAATGTCTAAGGATCAGAATAAAAAGAAAGAAGAAAAAATTAAAGAGCTTCAAAACTTTATAGCTCGTTTTAGTTCTAATGCATCAAAAGCTAAGCAAGCAACTAGTAGAAAGAAGCAATTAGATAAATTAACTCTTGATGATATTAAGCCATCTTCAAGAAGATATCCATTTGTAGGATTTAAAGCGGATAGAGAAGCTGGTAATGATTTGCTAGTTGTTGAGAATCTATGTAAGACTATTGATGGTGTTAAAGTTTTAGATAATGTAAGTTTTATGATATATAAGAATGATAAGGCAGCATTTTTAGGCGATGGTATTGCTAAAACCACTTTATTTAAAATATTGATGGGTGAAATGGAACCAGATAGTGGAAGCTATAAATGGGGGATTACTACATCTCAATCGTATTTCCCATCTGATAACTCTGAGTTCTTTGAGGGTTGCGATCTAAATCTTGTGGATTGGTTAAGACAATTTTCAGAAGAAAAGGCGGAAAGTTTTATAAGAGGATTCCTTGGAAGAATGTTATTTTCAGGAGAAGAAGCATTAAAGCAAGCATATGTGCTATCTGGAGGGGAAAAAGTTCGTTGTATGCTATCAAAGATGATGTTAAGTGGAGCTAACGTATTAATCTTAGATGAGCCTACAAACCACCTAGATCTTGAATCCATAACAGCAGTTAATAATGGATTAATTAACTTTGCTGGAACTATATTATTTACATCCCATGACCATCAGTTTATTAATACTGTTGCAAATAGAATAATAGAAATTATTCCTGGTGGTGTAATTGATAAGAATATGACTTATGATGAGTATTTAGAATTAAAATAGAGCTTAAGTTGATATAAAAATTACTTTGGTATTAGATAGGCATTATATGAATAAATTAACATTTAATTTGTATAAATATTAATTTATTTAGTTGACAATTTACCATTATTTATTTATAATACAAATAATATAAAATTTAATATGGAAATTCTAAGAAAAGGACAGTACTTTCTTTATTAATTCTTAAAGCGAGTGAAGGTTGGTGTGAGCTTCACAAGAATAAAAGAATCTTAACAAGTAATTGTGGGGAAATTTATTTATAATAAATTAGGAAGAGAACCTTGGAGAAGCTGCCCCAAAGGATTACTTAGTAGGGTTAGTCGTGAAAAGCGTTAAAATTATGAGTGGACTTTTTAAAAAAGTCAATTAGAGTGGTACCACGGGTATATAACCGTCTCTTTCCAATGGAAAGAGACGGTTTTTTATATGCATTTTGAAATTTAAATAAATAAAAGAGTTTGAAATAAAAAGGAGGATTTATTATGGAGTATAAAAATATAATAGCAGAAAACTTATGTAAGCATATAGATATGGAAAAGGAAACAATAGAAAGGCTTGTTGAAAACCCACCAAAACCAGAAATGGGGGACTTTGCATTCCCGTGTTTTCAGCTAGCAAAATCTATGAAAAAAGCACCAAATATGATAGCTCAAGATCTAAAAGGATTACTTGGTAATTTAGATGGATTTGAAAAAATAGAAGCTTTTGGTCCTTATATAAACTTTTTTGTAGCTAAAAATGATTTTATGAAGGAAATTATTGAAAAAGTGTTAAATGAGAAAGAGAATTATGGAAGTACAAAAGAAGGTGAAGGCAAAAATGTAATTGTTGAATATTGTTCAGCTAATATTGCAAAGCCATTCCATGTAGGACATTTATATACTACTATGATTGGTAACTCTCTTTATAAAATATTTAATTCTCAAGGATATAATGCTATAGGGATAAACCACTTAGGAGACTGGGGAACACAATTTGGTAAACTTATATATGCATATAATCATTGGGGTGATGAAAAAGCTTTAGAGGAAGAACCAATTAAAGAAATGTTAAGGGTTTATGTAAAATTTCATGATGAAGCAGAAAAAAATCCTGCTCTTGATGATGAGGGAAGAAAGCATTTTAAACTTCTAGAGGATGGCAATGAAGAAGAAGTTAAGCTTTGGACTAAATTTAAAGACTTAAGTTTAAAGGAATTTGATAAGTTATTTGAAATGTTAAATGTGGACTTCGATTCTTTTGCGGGGGAAAGCTTCTATCAAGATAAAATGGACGCTGTCATTGATGAAATAGAATCTAAAGGGTTATTAACGGAAAGTAATGGTGCTAAGGTTGTTATGTTAGAGGAGCTTAATATTCCACCTTGTATAATAAAGAAGGCAGATGGGGCTACAATATATGCAACTCGTGATTTAGCAGCTATGTTCTATAGAAAGAAAACTTATGATTTCTATAAGAATATATATGTAGTTGCAAAGGACCAATCTCTTCACTTTAAACAAGTATTTAGTACAGTTAAAAAGATGGGCTATGATTGGGCAGATGATTGTATACATGTACCATTTGGATTAGTTCGTTTCCCAGATAAGAAGCTTTCTACAAGAAAAGGTGATGTAGTATTCCTTGAGGATTTGTTAAACGAAGCTGTGGTTAAAACAGAAGAAATAATAAATGAGAAAAATCCTACATTAGAAAATAAAAATGAAGTAGCTAAGAAGGTAGGAATTGGAGCAGTTGTGTTTGCTTATCTTAAAAACTCAAGAGAGAGAGATATAATCTTTGATTGGGATGAAATGCTTAGTTTTGAAGGAGAAACTGGACCATATGTTCAATATACCTATGCTAGAGGAAAGAGTATTTTAAGAAAATTAGGAGAAGGTACTGGTGAGGTTGATTATAGTAAGCTTGTTTCAGAGGAAGAGTTTGAACTAGTTAAAACTTTATCTGGGTTTAATAATTCTATTAAGCAGGCTTTGGATAAACTACAACCAAGTATAGTTACAAGATTTACTATAGATGTAGCTAAAGCTTTTAATAAGTTCTATAATTCTATAAATATATCTAATTCAGAAGATAAAGTAACAAAGAATACCAGATTAGCTTTAGTTAAGGCTACTCTTCAAGTAATAGAAAATGGATTACATCTTATAGGTCTTGAAACAGTAGATGAAATGTAATAAAAGATTAATATAAAGAAAATCCCTTGGACATTTTATCATCCAAGGGATTTTCTTTATTGTGCTATTTATCATCTTCATGTTTTTCTATTGAATTAACATAATTAGGACATTTAGAGGTACAACTACCACAATTACATCCTTTAGATTTTTTCTTTAAATTTTTAAAAAGAATAAAGATCGCTAATATAGCAATAAATATAGTTATAAGTATTTCCATAGTATTATCACCTCTTTAAAATATCAGTGAAGCTATATGATATATTCCAAATGAAAAAATCCATGCCACAATAAATTGATATACAACTGAGAATACAGCAAGTTTTCCGCTGAATTCTTTTTTAAAGGTAGCTACAACAGAAACACATGGTGTGTATAACAAAGTAAATACTAAGAAAGAAAGACCACTAGCTATTGTAAATGTCGTAGCTATGCTATTAGCTAAATCACCTGTATAAAGTACCCCTAGAGTTCCTATAACTACTTCTTTAGCCATAAGTCCAGTTAAAAGTGCCACAGAGTTTTCCCATGTACCAAAGCCTAATGGAACAAAAATCGGGGATAGGAAGTTACCTATAGATGCAAGGAAACTTTCGTTAATTTCAGACATTCCACTCATATTAAAGTTTGATAAGAACCATACTAGAACAGATATAGAGAATATCAAAGTTCCAGCCTTTTTTAAAAATCCTTTACCTTTTTCCCAAGTATGAAGTATTAAACTTTTAAACTCAGGAAGTTTGTATTCAGGTAATTCTATTATAAAGGGTTCTTCGTCTTTTTTAAATAAAGTATTTTTAAATATAAACGCCATTATAAAGGCTACTATAAGTCCTAAGAAATATAATCCGAAAATGACTAATGATTCATAACCTGCAAAGAGTGCACCAGCAAATAAGGCATATACAGGTAATCTGGCATTACAAGACATAAAAGGAATAATCAGAGCTGTTAACTTTCTATCTTTTTCACTTTCTAAAGTTCTTGCAGACATTATTCCTGGTACTGAACATCCAAAGCCCATTATTAAAGGTATAAAAGCCTTTCCTGAAAGTCCTAATTTTCTCATTAACTTGTCCATAATAAATGCTGTTCTAGCCATATAACCGCTATCTTCAAGGAAGCTAATCCCTACAAATAGAGTTAATATAATTGGAAGAAACACAATTACTGAACCAACACCACCAATGATACCATCAATTATTAATGATTTAAACCAAGGGTATGTATTAGCTAGAGGTATTTCTATTAAAGATACAAAGTCTTCATTGACTAGTTTATCAGCTAATTCTTGCAGTGGCCCACCAACCCAATCAAATGTAAATTTAAATATAATAAACATAATTCCTAAAAATATAGGGTAAGCCAAAAACTTATTAAGCACAATAGAATCTAATTTTTCAGTAATAGTATTAATGTTTGTTTTTTTTCCTTCTACACATCTGTTCAGAATGTTTTCTATATATCCATAGGTTTCTTTTTCGTTCATTTTATTAAACTCATGTTTAGAATTAATAGTTTTATCTATAGAGTTAAAGGAAGAGTTATTAATAAGAAAGTCTTTAACCTCTTTTACACCTTCACCTTTTGCAGCAGATATAGCCATAATATTAACACCTAATTCTTTAGATAAATCGGAATAATTAATGTGAATTCCATTACTTTCTGCTACATCTATCATATTTACCACTAATAAAATAGGCTTATTAAATTCGGTTAATTGAGAGGTTAAGTAAAGGTTTCTCTCAAGATTAGAACCGTCTATTATATTTACAATTAAATCTACTTCATCAGTATACAAAAAGTTTTTAGACACTTTTTCTTCATTAGAAAAGGTATCCATTGCATATATACCTGGTAGGTCAACAATTTTTATTTCCTTTGACAAATATCCTTCTTTTTTATCTACAGTTACACCTGCCCAGTTACCTACATATTGGTTAGAACCTGTTAGTGCATTAAATAAAGTTGTTTTTCCTACATTAGGATTACCAATAAGGGCAATGGTTTTCATATTACACTGCCTCCTTAATAAAAATTAATTCAGCATCTTTTTTTCTGATTGCAAGGTCTGTCCCTCTTAAGTTTATAATAATTGGATCCCCTAAAGGAGCGGTTTTCTTAACTAAAACCTCTGTTCCTTCAACAAACCCTAAAGCTAATAATCTTTTAGCTAATCTATCATCACATGCAAGTTCTTTAATTAAACCTTTATCACCAGGTTTTAAATTAAAAACATTCATGAATATCACTCCTTTATGAAAATAATTATCAATATCTATGGTAATATTATATTCTAAATGATAACCAATGTCAACTTAAAATATGTATTAATAAAATGCATAAAACGGATGTATAATATAGATAAAAGGGATTTATTTATGGTATAATATAATTATATATTTTTATAGTACATATAATTATATATAGGTTTATTTGAAGTACAATACCTATTAAAGAAATGAGTGGTAAGGTGATAGTTAAAGAAAGTACTATAGACATTGAAAAAGATAAATTTAAACAAAGTCTAAATATTAGCGGAGATAATGAACTTTATAAAAAATCAGTTTTCTTTGACTTAGAACATTATGTTTATAAGAAACCTATATGCATAGGGGTCTTTGGAGCAGGATATTATGACGAAGAAAATAATAAGTTGGTAATTACTCAGTATATGATTGAAAATAAGCATGAACTTGAGAAAATTCTTGCCTTGGCTAAAGAGTATTTTGAAAATATGAGAAATACATTAAAAAAAGAATATGTTGTTACTTTTTCAGGTAATAATGATTATCTAGTAATTGATTATCTGTTTAAAAAATATAAGTTAAATTATACTGTAGAAGAATATTTTAAAAGTATAGATTTGCAAAAAAAATATGAACAAGTTAAACAGAAGTCAATAGGCCTTAAAGCACTAGAGAGTGAATGTGACATTGTTAGGGAAAGTGAAGTCATAAGTGGCTCAACATTAGCTAAAACCTTTGGTAAGATAATGAAAGATGATATGTATTTTTCAAGAATGCCTATGGAAAAGAAAGAGAAAATTCTTTTGTATAATATGCAGGATGTAGTTAGTTTATTTCATATATATACTCAATGGAATAAGTATATTAGACCAGAGTAATTAAAAACTATCTCATAGAAGAATATAAATTTGTATTTTTCTATGAGATAGTTTTATATATATTGTATTTGGTATTCACAAATTTAGAATGTGGGAAATAATAGTTAAATTGTATAGAATGAATTAATATATTAAACATGATACCACATAAATTCATAATAACATACAAAATACATATAATTCTAAAAATTTAGGGGGTATTATGGAAATATTAAGAAAAGGAAAAGGCGCTACTATAGGGAATGATAAGTGTGACTTAGTACTTAAAAATGGTAAATTTATTAATGTATTTACTGAAGAAATAGAAGAGGGAGATATAGGAATTATTGATGACACAATTATAGGAATAGGTTCATATGAAGGGCTTAAGGAAATTGATTGTAGTTCTAAAGTTATATGTCCAGGGTTTATGGATGGACACATTCATGTGGAATCTTCCATGACAACTCCAGAATCTTATGGAAATGTAGCTTTAGCCAATGGGGTTACTACAGTAGTAGCTGATCCGCACGAAATTGCCAATGTACTTGGAATTGATGGAATATCTTTCATGCTAGATAGTGCACAAAGAAGCCCTTTGGATATATATTTTATGATGCCTTCCTGTGTACCAGCAGTATCCTTCGAAGAGAACGGTGCTATTTTAAGTGCAGAAGATTTATCTAAGTTTATTAATAAACCAGAAGTAATAGGGCTTGGTGAGGTAATGGATATACCTTCTGTAATAGAGCAAGCACCGTCCATGATGAATAAGTTGAATGTATTTAGAGATAAAATTATAGATGGGCATGCACCTCAAATTTCTTATAAACATCTTAATCAATACATTTTATCAGGTGTAAGAACTGACCACGAATGTTCTTCAAAAGAAGAAGCTTTAGAAAAAGTAAAATTAGGTATGTATATTCTTATAAGGGAAGGTTCTGCTGCTAAAAATTTAAAGGATTTGATTTCTGCAGTTAATAATAAGAATTTTCGAAGGTTTTTATTTTGTACTGATGATAGACATCTAGAGGATTTAGTGGAAGAGGGATCTATAAATAATGCTGTTAAACTCAGTATACAAAGTGGTATTGATCCTATAAAAGCATATATAATGGGGAGTTATAATGGGTACACATGTTATGGCATAAAAGATAAAGGAGCTATAGCACCAGGATATAAGGCTGATCTGGTTATTTTAAATGATTTAAATGAGGTAGATATTTATAAAGTAATTAAGTCAGGTCGAGAAATAGATGACTATAATAAATTATCTTACATTGTTAAAAGTGAAAACACTATGAATATAGAAAAGCTGAAAGAGGAGGACTTTAGAATACTATCTAATGGAAACAAAGTAAATGTAATTGGTGTAACTCCAGGATCTCTTGAAACTAAGTTGTTAGTGAAATCTAGTAAAACTATAGATGGATATTTAGATATGAGTGAATATGAAGATGTTTTAAAAATAGGAGTTTTCGAAAGACATAAAAATACAAATCATTATTCATTAGGATATTTATCGGGATTAGGTATTAAAAACTGTGCTATAGCTCAAAGTATAGCACATGATTCTCATAATATTATAGTTATAGGAGATAATGATAAGGATATGTGTAAGGCGGTAAATAAGCTAATTGACATAGGTGGAGGAATTACTATAGTCAGTGAAGGTGTACTAATTGATAGTCTATCCTTAGAAATAGGAGGATTAATGACTAATTCACCTATAGATTATGTATATAATAAGTTAAAAAATTTAAATAGATTAGTAAAGAACTATGGGTTAAAACCTGATATGGATGCGTTTATAACCTTATCTTTTATGAGTCTACCTGTTATTCCAAAGGTGAAGCTTACAAGTAAAGGATTATTTTCCTATGATTTATTTAAATTTATTGAACTTTCTTTTAAATAATTACAACACAATATTACAAGTTATATAATATTAATAATACTTTTTATATAATTAAAAAAATGAACAACATTAATTAAGGAGATTGTAATCTTGAAGAACTTAAACTCTATATATAAATTTAAGAAATATATCGGTATGAGAAATATAAAAACTGCTCTAGCCGCAGTAATAAGTGTAATTGTAGCTGAATTGTTTCATCTTCAATCACCATTTTTTGTGGTTACAGGTGCCTTGATTTCTATGGAAACCACAGTGAAGAAGGGCATTAATGCTGGAATTGCAAGGGTACTTGGTACTATAATGGGAGGGATAATAGGCATTATAACTGTATTAATAGATCCAGGTAATATATTTCTACTTTTTTTAGGAATGGTGCTTTTAATTACATTACTTAATATATTAAAATGGCAAGACTCTATATCTATGGCTTGTGTTGTATTTTGTGTAATTATGATTACTATGACCAGTGAAAATATAGTTCTATATGCCTTTCAAAGAACTGTTGATACTATAGTTGGAATTATCATATCAATAATAATTAACTACATTATTTCTCCACCTTCAGATTCTAAATTTGCGAGGAGTAAAGCAGAATATGAGGATGAGGATGATATAGAAAATTTTATTATGAGAGTACCTGAGAAAATCGATATAAAAGAGTGAAATAGTTAAAAACTACTGATTAATTTATTAATAATCAGTAGTTTTATGTTGTTACAAAGGTTATTAATTAATTATGATTCATTGTAAAATG
>NZ_DGRF01000084.1:0-30676 GCF_002390995.1 Clostridium sp. UBA4395 | reverse complement strand
CAATTTCATTTTACAATGAATCGAAAATATGTTTTTAGCTTTTTATGTTTTTATGTTCTTGCCCCCTTAAGCTATTGATATAACTTAGGTTAAATCCCCTAGAGTAAAGCAATACTTTAGTGAAAATTAGCTTTCACTAATACTCTTATTTCAATTATAAATAAACATTTATGTATAAATATGTTATTTAAGTAAAAATGGTGTTATACTATATACATATTTAGTTAAATAGTTTAATAAATTCAATAGCATTAATATAATGTAAACTATTACTGAGGTGAATAAACAATAGATATATAATATTGTTTCATAGGGGAGGATTCAATAATATAAAGTAATAGACGGGTATGTAAATGGGGGGAATTATGAGATTAGAAAATAAAAATTATAATGCAGGGGATATAATTAAAATTCCATTTAAATTTGCACCAGCACAGGCTACATTAATAGCAATACAAAAACTTTTGGATGGTTTAGTTCCAACACTACAAATTTTGGCTACGGCTAAGTTTCTAGATATTGCAATTTTAATATTCAAACAAGAAAAACATATTAAAGATATAGTAATGCCCTTATTATTTGTGATACTTCTTTTAGCTTACGACTGGATTTCTACGCAATTATCAAAGTTTGCAGAGGTTCAGATTAAAAACAGATTAAGAGGTGAATTCAGGGTAAATATTGTAGAAAAGATAGCAACATTAAGATATAAATATATAGAAAGTCAGGATAGTTGGGATTTGATATCTAGGGTTATAAAGGAGCCAGAAGTTCAATGTACTAAGGCCTATATTTCATCTTTAGATATGATAGCAATGATTTTAAAAATAACAGGAATACTAGTAGTTTTATTTATTCAGGTATGGTGGTCTGCAGTTTTAATTGTTTTAATTTCTGTACCTCTATTTTTTATAGCTTTAAAAAGTGGAAAGGAAACTTATGAAGCAAATAGAGAAGTAGAGAAGAATAAGAGAAAGGTTAAATACTTAGAAGAAGTGTTAAACGGTCGTGAGGCAGTGGAAGAAAGAACCTTGTTTGGCTATTCTGATAAGATTAATAACCAGTGGCATAAAGAGTTTGAAACTGCTAGAAAGCATGAACTTAAGGTAAGTCTTAAATGGTACGTTAATATGAAAACCGGTGGGGTTATTATTGCCATTTTATCTGTATTGATAGTTTTAATTTTAATAGGACCTGTAACTAGTGGAATTTTATCCATAGGAATGTTTATGTCCATTGTTAATAGCGTATTTGAATTAATACAATATTTAGCTTGGAGCCTTCCTGAGTATGGAGATAATTTAGCAAAGAATAAAGAGTATCTTGTTGACTTAACTAACTTTTTAAAATTAGAAGGTGATGAAGGATACTTATTAAGACCAGCTAAGGAGGTTAGCAAATTAAAGTCCTTAGAGTTTAGAAATGTATCTTTTAAATATCCAGGCACAGAAAAGTATATTTTAAAGGATATGTCTTTCGTCATAGAAGAAGGAAGGCACTATGCTTTTGTAGGTGCTAATGGAGCTGGTAAGACTACAATAACTAAACTTATAACTGGTTTATATGAGGACTTTGAAGGAGAAATTTTGATAAATGGAAAATCTATAAAGACATATAGACAAGACCAGTTAAAAGCAATGTGCTCTGTAGTGTATCAAGATTTTGCAAGATATTGTATTTCTTTTAGAGACAATATTTTATTAGGAGATATCAATAGCTTTGATAACCTAGATAATATGAATAAGGCTATAGAAACTGTTGAACTGCAAGATGTTGTTGGAGGATTACCTCTAGGTATCAGTTCAAACTTGGGTAAAATTAAAAATGATGGTGTAGATTTGTCAGGAGGACAGTGGCAACGTATAGCCATGGCAAGGGGAATTGTAAGTCCAGCATCCATTAGAATTTTAGACGAGCCAACTGCAGCCTTAGATCCTATAAGTGAAAGTAATGTCTATGAAAAATTTGAAGAGATAAGTAGGGGACAAACTACTATATTTATCAGTCATAGGCTTGGCTCAACAAAGATTGCAGATGAAATTTTCGTTATAGGAGATGGAGCCATTGTAGAAAGTGGTTCCTATGAGGAGCTTATGAAGAAAAATGGGGTTTATACAAAAATGTATGAAAGTCAAAGGAGTTGGTATATATAATGGAAGGGAAAAGTAAAGATATTTCTTTTTTAAAGATAGTAAGGACAGTTGAACCTATGATAATTAAATCATGTCCTATACTTACAGTGGCAGCTATATTAACTTCAATACTACATAGCTTGGCTTATGTAGTAAATACTTTTATGACTCAAAAGTTTTTTGACTCCATTACAGCTACTTTCTCAGGGAAAGTAGAGTTAAAAATAGTATATTTTATGCTAGGAGGACTATGTATTTCATTAGTTCTAACTCAAGTACTTAATGGAATAGCTAACTTTTTAGCTAATGCCTTAGTTAATAAGGCAAAGGGAACTATAGGTAAGATATTAAATCATAAAAGCTCAAAGTTAAATGCCGCTGATTTTGAAAATCCAACATTACTTGATGATATTAATAAGGCTCAGAAGGGATTAGAGGGTGGACTTTGGATGTCTTTGATATTAATTGTAATAGTAACCTTCTATATTCCATATTTTATTTTTATGGGTATATATCTTTATAAATTAAAGCCGATACTTTCTATTTCTATTATATTAGTATTTATTCCTGTAGCTATATCACAACTAATTAGAATTAAGGTATTCACTAATTTAGAAGATAAGGTAGCTCCAATAAGAAGAGAATATGAACATTATGAAAAATGTATAATGGATAGAGAATATTATAAGGAAACAAGGCTTTTAGGAGGGTTCTTCTATTTCAAAAAAAGATATATAAGTACCTTAGAGCTTATGAATAAAAATAATTGGCAAGCAGAAAAAAAATCAGGACTTGCAGAGCTAGCTATGAAGATGCTAACTCTTATTGGTTATATGGGGGTTTTAGCACTTCTTGTATATGCACTTTTAGATGGTTCTATATCAATAGGTGCCTTTGGGGCAGTATTTTCATCTATAGGCTTTATGTTTTCTTTAATGAATGAGCTGATATGTATGCATATAGGAAACATGGCTGAAAATTTAGGTACAGTGAAAAACTTTATTAGATTTTTAGAAATCCCTGAAAGAGAAGGGGAGGACATAGAAATTGTAGGAGTGCCTAGCATTTCAATTGATAATGTAAGCTTTACTTATCCAGGAACTGATACAAGTTCTTTGAAAGACATATCTTTAAAGATGAATTCAGGAGAAACCATTGCCATTGTTGGGGAAAATGGAGCTGGTAAGAGTACCTTAGTTAGGATTCTTACAGGAATATATAGTCCTACTAAAGGTAATGCTTCAATAAATGGTATAGATATAGATAAAATATCAGCTAAAGAATTATATAGGGTTACATCAGGGGTATTTCAAAAATACCAACGATATAAAATGACTTTAAGAGATAATATATCTATAAGTGAAAAATCTAATGAAACAAAGGAAGAACTACTAAAAGATGCTATAGATAAAGCAGATTTTCAGGTTTCAAAGGAAAAATTTCAAGATGGTTATGATACCATGCTATCTAGAGAATTTGATGGTATAGATTTATCTGGTGGGCAATGGCAAAGGCTAGCTATAGCTAGGGGTTTTTACAAGGATAGTAATATGATAATTTTAGATGAACCTACAGCAGCCATAGATCCTATAGAAGAGACTAAAATATATAAGAAGTTTAAAGAGATGTCCAAGGATAAAACTGCTATAATCGTTACGCATAGACTTGGTTCTGCTAAGATTGCAGATAGAATAGTAGTTATGGACAAAGGTGAAATTGTACAAGTAGGTACCCATGATGAACTTATAAGTATAGATGGAAAGTATATAGTGAGATGTATGAAGCTCAAAGTAAGTGGTATCTAACTGATCAGGATGAAAAGGCAGTTTGATTTAAGGGATTAATGCAAAATATTTAAAGGTTTGAGTCTGGAATGGGTTAGTAAGTTGAGGTATAAGGGCTCTATAAGAGTTTGTGAATTTAAAAATCATGGATAGATATCAGTTATTTATACTGAACTATCCATGATTTTTTATATTATATTACTAGAGATAATTTGGATACAATCCTAAGGTTATTGAACGTTATACATGCCATTCTTCTCCATGTATTGGAATATAGCTTCTCCGTGTTTTTGTTCTTCCTTTTGTATGTGATTTAATACATCACGAACTCTAGTATCTCTAAATTCGAATATTGTAGTATCATAGGTTCCTGACACATATTTTTCAGTCATCAATAAATCTGTACACATATCAGCGTCGGATAAATTAACTCCTCCTGATTGCATATTATTTGTATTAGTAGTGGAACCTTGAGCTGTCATATTTTGTCCTGAATTTTGATTTTGACTTTGCTGATTTTGTTGACCTTGTTGTTGCTGACCCATTTGAGGAAGTTGACCACTTAATAATTGATTGATGCTACCTAGATGGGTTCTTTCTGATTGTCCATTGGCATTAAAAATATCTTTTAACTGACTGTCCTTAGCTTGATTTGCATAATTTGTATACTTTTCAATGCAAATTTGCTCATGCTTTTTTTGATCCTCTAGTAAAGTTCTTTCTTTTTGTGATAATGTTATTTCCATAATACTGCACCTCCGATTATATTTTGTGTAGAACCAATTATTTTATACTAGTAAATGAAATAGTATTGAAATTTAAGAAGTAGAATAGAAAAAACAGGTTAACACTCGATTTAGGTGTTAACCTGTTTAGTATATATAGAAGATATAACAAAGAGAATTATATTACTATAGGGATTTGTTTTTTACAGTTTCAGAATTGAAGATTTCTTCATTAAATTCTCCTTCAGTTTTTGCTACAATCATTGTACATACTGCATCACCGGTGATATTGACAGAGGTTCTTGCCATATCTAGAATTCTATCAATCCCCATGATTAGAGCTATACCTTCCACTGGTAAACCTACTGATTGTAATACCATGGATAACATAATCATTCCTACACCAGGTACTCCAGCTGTTCCAATTGAAGCTAAGGTGGCTGTTAAAATAACAGTTAAGAAAGAACTTAAGGTTAAATCAACACCATAAATTTGAGCAATAAATACGGTAGCTACACCTTGCATAATAGCGGTCCCATCCATGTTAATAGTTGCCCCTAGTGGTAATGTAAAGGAAGCAACATCCTTTGAAATTCCTAAATTTTCTTCTGCAATTTCCATGGATACTGGTAAGGTTGCACTACTACTTGAGGTAGAAAAACCTACAGAAATGGCTGGGAAGAATTTTTTGAAAAATCTTATAGGACTTAATCTAGTAAATAATTTTAATAGGCCACCATAGACAATAGTAGCATGAATAAGTAAGCTTATTAAAACTAATGACATATATTTTATTAAAGGTATCATTGCATCAAAACCTTGAGTGGCAAAGGTACGAGCGATTAAACCAAATACTCCAATGGGTGCAATTATCATTACGAAGTCTACGATTTTCATAATAAGGTCATTTAATTGTTGAAAAAGATTTGTTATCATTTTAGTTTTCTCACCTAGAGTAGATAATCCTACACCTATTAACATGGCAAATACAATAATTTGTAGCATGTTCCCGTTTGCCATGGATGCAATAGGGTTGTTCGGTATCATATCAAGGATAACTTCAACTAATGGTGTAGCCTCTTTGATAGTAACTTCACTTAAGTTTGAACTTGATAAATTTAATCCTACACCTGGTTTAAATACTGTAGACAGTGATAATGCAATTGAAATGGCAATAGCTGTAGTAGCTAAGTAAAATAAAACTGTTTTTACTCCAATTCTACCTAACTTTTTAATATCTCCCATGCTGGCAGCTCCGTTGACCAAAGAAATAAAAACTAAAGGTACTACAAGCATCATAATAGCTTTTAAAAACGCCTGTCCAACTAAATAGAAAGCTCCATTAATTAATAATTCATCGCGAATGAAACCCTCTGGAATAAAGTTGAATATAATACCTGTTATTAAACCCAGGATTAATCCGATAAATATTTTTGTTGATAAACTTATTTTGCCTTTTTTCATTTTACCAATCCCTTCTAATGATTTTTATTATATAAATTGAATTTTTACCTAAAATTATAGAATTATATGGTGAGTAAAATTATATAATGAATAAAAATAAAAGTCAAACTGCAATTATTGGAAAAATGAAAAATGAATATGAAATATTCCATAATGGATATAGTATTGCTGAATTGCGTGTTAATTTAGTAATAGTGCACGTTAGAGTTGATTATAGATATGGATGTTGAATGTATAAAACTTTTGATATATACAATTAGATTTTGAAGGATTTTAAAATGATTATGCAATATTTGTGTAAATAATATCAATGTAGTTAAGAAGAAAAATAAAACTTGAAAAGTTATTTGAATAAATTAACAAATAATAACATATAAAGTATTGTTATTTGCATGGATATATTTTACACTTAGTATAGTAGGTTAACAGATACTGTTTATCCGATGCCTACAAGCTCTAATACTCCAATAATCTTCAAAGTGGGAGTAAAGAGCTCTGTTTATATTAAACTTTTTAGGAGGGGAATTTATGTTATTTATATTTATGGGGCCAAGCTGTTCGGGGAAATCTTCAGCAGCAGAAGAATTGAAAAAACTTACAGATGCACAGATTTACAGTGGAAAAGATTATTTACGTATGGACAAAAATGAAAATAATGCATGGAAACTATTTGAGGAAATATTGAAAGAAGGTTGTAATAACAAAGATTTACACTCAAAATCAATAATCTATGTAATCTCAGAAAAAAAGGATATAGTAAAACTTAAATTTATTAAGGATGCTATTACTATAAATTTTACAGCGGATGCAGAAATAATAAAATCTAGATTTGCAAAAAGGATGAATGGAGTTTTACCAAAGCCAGTAGAAAGTATGATAGACAAGCAGTTACTTGAATGGAAAGACATAACTGCAAAGTTACATGTAGATACAAGTAAAGACAGTCCTAGTGATATAGCTAAAAAGATATATGATCTAATGTTATAGGGATTTCCTAACCCTATATAATATATGAATATAAAGATTTATAAATAAGAATGAGAAATAAAAACAGGGATTGTACCAAAAAAAGAAATTTTGTTTATTTTAAGAATAACGCAATTCAATAAAATAACCTAGCGCTTATATTACAGGGTATTATAAGTTCTAGGTTATTTTATTATATCCATTTATGTTACTTAATTGAATATTATGTATTTATATTAAATATATGTTGTAAAATGTAAAAAATAAAATTATAATATGGTTAAACTATTTTTTACTGCTAATACAAAGGTTGCAGTAGCTGCTGGTGATGGTGATGGGTATTTGCTGCATCAGTAACTACATCGGTAATTAATGATATTATCCATGTTTCCGTTATTTTACCTTGATCTAAAACATTATTTTCGACTAGTAACTAATTTTAACATTGGATATGGAGAGCTGATTAGATGAGTTGGGATTTACTTTTTAGAATAATATTTTTATTGGGTATTTTTATTGGTATAACAACTGATTGTATTAAACATAAAAGAAGTTTAATACAAATACTTTTATATATTAATTTAATACTATTTACTTTAGATAGTTTCTTTAATTTATTTGCTGTCAATATTATAATATTTATTACAACTATTTTTATAGTGGTATTATTCATTATTAAATTGTTTAATAAATGGTTTAAGTAATGTGGTTAGTTAAGAATTTTCGTCCAATATAGATGATATAGATATGATAAGGAGACAGGCTTCCATTACCTACAAAGTAGATATTATAATGCTGAAATGAGTAGGTTTATTAATGGGGATGATGCGATCGTTTTACAGTTAATAAAGGGTCGTATTCTGGGTGCAAACGTGTTTGCTTATTGCAGGAATAATTCGGTGATGAATAGTGACCCAAGTGGATATTTTTATGTTACATTTGAAAAATTACTTACGTTAATTGGTATTAATCCTATTCCAGCGGTTGTTATTGCTACCGCTTTATGAGACTTCATTTAACAACGTAAAAGAGGAATTGAATTTACATTTAAAAGGACTAGGTGGGGAAGGCTGAACGCACTAGACATATATGCAAAATAAAGGAGGTAGTAGCTTGAAAATTAATTTAACACAGAATTCAATTCGTGTATTAAACTATGTTGGATCTTTTATAATTCTTCTATCACAATTTAGTCGAAAAATTTATAGTCATTACTTTTTGAGTATTTTATTTTTTTAATTATGCTATTATTTTTATTCTACTTAAGAGTTAGACTAAATCATTATAGGCAATGTTTTCAAGTAAAAAAATCGCTTGTATATTTCTTAATTGAAAACAGTATATTATTAATGGGAATTATATATGTATTGTTAATAGATAATCTTGTTTTTAAAGGATCCAATGAAGTGAATTTCTTGTTTGTGTTTCCGCTAATTATATTTTTATTCCCATCCTTTATCGTAAATCAAAGATTATCTGATAAAGGAAAACAAAAATAACATTTAACTGGGGATAAGGTTACTTATGAAACTGAGGGTGCTAGCTGGCTTAGTTGGTGCATTTGTGGGAGGATTAATAGCAGGTTATTCAAGCGGAGGTCATTGGCTCGTATGTCTTATTGGTGGTTTTGTAGGTGGTATTTTATATTATAAGATCATGCGACCTGATGGAACTGTAAATATTAATTATTATAAAACTTTTTATAGAAAAGCGTGTTAAGTAAAAATATAAAAATTTATGTAGGGAACAATTAAAACATCTTTTTATCGTTCAAAAGCGAGGGAGAGAAGATATGAAAAAAATTATGAAGATTATATGCGGTTATATTCCTATAGTAATTGTAATTATGCTAGCGTCTTTTTCAATAACATATTTTAGAGAAAAATGCGGAGTGCAACCTAAGGTAGCAGCATTGATTGGTACATTTGAAATGTTATTTTGTCTTTATGGATTTATATTTGCAGTTATTGCTATGAAGAATAGATAAGTTTTGTTTATTATTAAGGTACAAACATAAAAGAGGTTATATTATTTTATAGGGTAAGAAAGACAGTCTAAATTTTTTCACTGTCTTTTTAATCGCTTTTGACATAAAGTAACATAATTATAAAATTATTCTACTTCAGCAATAGGTTATAGCAATGGTGATACCAACTGGAAGGACAGACTAATTGAATATAGCTTAAAAGCTATAACCTACGATGCAATTGGTAATCATTTAACTTATTATGGGTTTGGCAACTCAACCACTACTACCTTAAAAGGCAACTAGGCTATTTTATTATATAAATTATGTAATTTAATTGAAAATAATGAATTTAAATTAAATATATGTTGTAGAATGTAAAAGAGCAAATTACATTATTGGGGAAAGTAAAAATACCAGCATCTATTGAAGTAAACTTATTGGATGAATCATACACGTAAACCAACTATAAGGGGTGCACTAAAGTATCTACTTGTAGGTGCAATTTCAGGAGGATTAATAGTGCTTCTTTCAAAAATAAGTCTAGTTTTATGAGTTATTGGTGCTTCGATTATTGGGTCTTATATAGGTCATTGGTAAATTGGGGGTATATTAAATGAGAAAATATAGTGTTGTATGTTTGTTATTTGGAATAGCATTAGGTTGTATTTTGTCAGTAGGTAATAAGGTGGATAAAATTGATAGTATATATAGTGTAAGTACTAACATAGTTATAGTTTTAATAACATTAGCGTCCATATTTATACTATCAATGTTAAAAGTTGATTATAATATAAAAGTATCCCAAGTTATTTTTGGTTATCTACTTGAAATCATTGTTGCTTTAATGGTTAGTTTTATGCTTAGTAAATTATAAATACCAAGAAATTTAGTATAGCATATCACATGAGAGTATTATTTTTACTTTTATCATTTTATGAGATTTAATAGTTGATAATTATGGAGATAATAACTGGAAGGACAAGCTAACTGTATATAACGGAAAAGCTATAACTTATGATGCTATAGGTAATCCTTTGGCCTATGGATTCAATAATACCAAGTTTAATTATGTTAATTTGGCTTATATTATTTATTAAAGTAGGTATAAAGAGAAAGCATGAATAACATATTTATTTAATTTATTGTAGTTTTCTATAAGTTAGTTTAAGAAGTGAAAGATTTAAATCTTTAAATCTATAGACTTAGCATATATGCAAGATAGGAGAAGAATAAAAGTATGATATCTAAGATTCCTAAAGATTCAACTGTTATATTTAAATATAATTTATTTATGATATATATGTTATTAATATTCACACGTGATGTTTTTAATAGGTATATTTTATTCTTAATTGTTATTTTAGTTGCTATTTTATTTATGACTTATGCAAGGGTTAGATTTAAACATTATAGAAAATTCTATTGTTTAAAGAAAGCAACAATATATTCATTAATTGAAAATGGAGTATTATTACTAGGGATTATATATTTATTTTTTATAGAAAACTTTAAATTTAAGGGGAATAAAGGAATATATTTTTTTGTTTATCTTTCTTTGATTATATTTATAATTCCATCTTTAATTGGAAATACATTATTAAATCAAAAGGAAAAACTTTAATAATGTATATTTCTTGATGTATTAATTTTATGGAAGGTAGGTATAAAAATGGAATTTGAATTTTCTATAGTATTTCTAATAATAGGTATGGTAATGGGGATATTGCAAGTCATGTTCATTATAAAACAGCAGAATATTGCAAAGTATAATACATTTAAAATTTCAAAGCATTTACAAGCAAAATTATCCTATATAGAGGATGGAAGAGTAAGTCTTTACTATAATGAAATGCTAATTGATTATGTTTTAGGATCAAGAGAGGGTGTTTTATATTGGTATATTATCGGAAATGAGGGGCTATATGTTGTAAATAGATTAAAATCTACCTACGAGATTTATGCAGATATTAATGCTGTTCCTCAAAAGCATGAAAATAATTTTAAAGAAATACTTTAATTAAATTAAGAGAAGTTAATATTTTCAGTTAAGCTTTAGATAAGGAGATGTATATATGAAACTTATAGGTTCTATAATATTTGCAATCACACTAACATTAGGGTTTATCACAGAGCTAATTCAATATAAAAGAGTTCATGATTTTATATTAAATAAGAAAGTTTTTAGCATATCTAAACATATGATGTTGAAAATTATTGATATAGAAACACAAGAAAAGACAGTGTTTTATCATGATAGAAAACCTATTGATAATATTTTAGCAGCAAAGAAGGATATGTTTCGTTGTTATTTAGTAGGAAGCGATGGTTTATATATTATAAACAGATCAAAATCAGCTTATAAAGTTTATGAAGATATTAATTCTGTTCCTGTAAAAGAGCAGAAACATTTTAAAGAACTATTACAAGATAATTTAAGAAATAAATCTGGTGAAATTATCTTGTAAGACGAGCTACTCTTATATTAATAGAAAGAAAATTTGAAATATTTATTTACTTTATAAGTTTTCCATGGTAAAATTTACACATAACATATGGGAGGTGCTATAAAGTGATTATTGCTACTTGTTAATTAATTTTTAATGTGAAAATTAATACTAAAAGAAGTCTTAACTACCTAATTATTTAGGTTTATTTGTTGTGCTTCTTTAGAAAATTTACAAGTAAGCGATGTGAAGTTTATAGAACTAAAATTAAAATCTTTTTTACACTTTATATAGTATATTTATTTTGTTGTGTAAAATATTGTAGATATTTTGGTTGTAATGAGGCGTTGCTTTATTACAGCCTTTTTTAATTTAGTTGAAGAGGTAAAACATCTAACCCTTTAAATTAGATAGGTAAAAATGAAAAAATAAATAGGATAAGGGGTATGAGTATATGAAAAATCAAGTAAATAATGAATTTAAGGAAATATTAAATATATTTAATGAAGCCTATGTTAAAAGGGATATTAATGAAATAGATAGCTTTATGGAGAAATTATTTGATAAGGATGAAAGTGTAACTATAGTAGGTACATGTGATGACGAATGGTGTATTGGATATGAGGAAGTTAAGGATATATTTTTAAGTGACTGGGAATATTGGGGAGATTTAAGAGTTATAGCTGATGAGGCTACTGTAATGGAACTTGAAAATGCAGCTATAATTTATACTCCAGCTACAGTGAAATATTCTTTTAACAGTAGAAGTGACACATATACACGTTATTTAGGATATATTAAAGAATATTTTGATGAAAGTTCTGATGAAAGTAAAAAATCTAATAAGGTTAAATTAACAGAAATTAATTGGTCCTTGTGCCATTTATTAAATCAAAGGGATGATATAGAAAGAGATTATCTATGGGATATACGCATTTCCTTTATATTAATAAAAAGAGAAAATAGATGGATTATAAAACATATGCAGTTTTCTTTACCTGTAGTTGGACATCTACCAAATGTAAGGGAATATAAAGATAGTTATGATAGAACTGAGGTTAATAAAAAAATAAAGGAATTAGAAGAAGCTTATCATAAAAATAAGATAAAGAAAAATGAAATAATAGATTTAATAAAAGACTTTAATAGTGAGTATCTAGATAAGGATATGGAATTAAATTTGATAATTGATAAATATTTTTCTTCTAATAATATATTTGTTGCTAATACAGATAAAGAAATATTCACTAGTAAAGAAGAAATTAAGAAGTTAATTAAAGATCATAGAGGATGCTATGATGAGATCAGATTAGATAGTGAAAATTCTATGGTTGATTTTAATGAGGATATAGCTTGGGTAGTAATAAGAGGTACTATGGAAAAAGTTATTTCAGAAGAAGAGTCCTTTGAAAATACAGTTAATAAAATAAAGGATATATTTAATAAGGATTTAGATGATAAAGAAAAGCTTTTTAACATTAGAAGAAGAATTGCTGAAACCTTCAAAGAAAATGCTAAAGGTGAAAATTGTATATGGCCATTTAGATTAGAGGGTGTACTTATTAAAGAAAATAATAAGTGGGTATTTAAATATCTCCAATTTGCTTATCCTTTTAATTATATTCTTGAGGGAAAGACAGAAGCGGCATCTCTGATAAAGAAAAATTAATAACAAAGAGACTAGTAGGGAAAATCCTTACTAGTTTTTTTGTATATGTAAGGTTTATTCAAATAGTATGAAAAGCAATTAAAGGGAATAATATAAATCTCAGCTAATGCAAATAAATATACTTGGGTGATGTAAATGGATAAACTTATAAGCAATAAAAATTTTATAAAAATCAGCTCTAAGATAATAATTATTATTTACTTTAATTTTTTATGTATTGATTTTATAACCAGAGATTTAAAAAACACATTTTCAGTGACATTAAAATATTCAGCTATAGTGCTTTGCTTTATCATATCCTTATTAATTAAATCCCATGGATATAGCAAAAGGGATAAAGGTTTAGTTCAGCTTGCTAGGCTATTTACCTTAATTGCAGATTATTTTCTTGCAATTTCCGGCAATTATATCATGGGAGTTTTTTTCTTTTCTCTAGTTCAAATAACTTATATAATAAGGCATAGTATTATGGAAAATAGTAAATATAAAAATTTAATGTTTTTTATAGTATCATTGTCCATAGCCTTAACAGTTTCATTAAGAATAGAAATAACATCAATAGAAAAAAATCTTGTTGTTTTAGCACTTATATATGCATCTTTATTAACCACTAGTCTTTACTGCTCAGTGAGTACCATAACTAGAGGTAAATATTATCAAAAAACTTCATGGATAATTGCTTTAGGTATTTTTTTATTTTTTATGTGTGATTTAAATGTGGGACTTTATAATATAGTAGCAGGAGATAACATAAAATTTTTTCTGGGTTTTTTAATATGGTTATTTTATCTTCCTTCTCAACTTTTACTTACACTAAGTGGATTTAAAGTTCAATATCTAGAGAAAGTTTTTAGTAATATTTAACTTTCAAATATTATGAATGAATAATTATTTAAAATCCTACAAAATATAAATACTTAGATAAGAGATAAGTCTAGCTAAGAAATGTATTTAGATTAAGATGAAATTAGAGTTGTTTAGATATAATTTCAAATGATTATTATATGTTAGAAAGGAGAAGATTATGTTATTAATTAAAAATGGTAAAATATTGACCATGGCTGGTGTGGATTATGATAAGGGATGTATCTTAATAGATGGGAAAAAAATTATAAAGGTAGGAGAATACATTGATGAAGATAACAGTGACATTTCTGAAGTCATTGATGCAAGCAATTGTATAGTTATGCCTGGAATAATAGAAGCTCATAGTCATATTGGTATTCAAGAAGAAAGAAAAGGTTTCGAAGGTAATGATTGCAATGAAATGACTGAGCCAGTTACACCTTACCTTAAAGCCTTAGATGCTATTAACCCTATGGATTCCACTTTCCACAATGCTTTGAGTGCTGGGATTACTGGAGTAATGGTTGGACCAGGAAGCTCAAATGTGGTGGGTGGACAGTTTGTATTTATCAAAACTCACGGTAGAGCAATAGATAATATGGTTGTTCTTGAACCAGCTGCAATGAAGGTTGCATTTGGAGAAAATCCAAAATCAAATTATAATGATAAAGATAAGATGCCAACATCACGTATGTCCATAGCTGCTCTTTTACGAGAAGAGTTGTTTGAAGCTCAGCAATATTATAAAAATAAGAAAAACTCTCAACAATCAGGTAATGAATACAAGGATTTTAATGAAGAGTTTAGAAAAGAATGTTGGATACCTGTGTTTGATAAAAAGATACCTTTAAAAGCGCATGTACATAGAGCGGACGATATTCTAACCGCAATACGCATAGCTAAAGAATTTGGATTAAAAATGACTCTTGATCATTGTACAGAAGGACATTTAATTGCAGAAGAGATAAAGGAGTCTGGATTCCCAGCTATAATTGGGCCAACGCTATCAGTACGTAATAAAATAGAAACACAAAATATGGATTTTAAAACAGCAGGCTTGTTGCATAAGGCTGGTGTAAAGGTAGCTATTACTACAGACCATCCTGTTACAAGAATACAAGACTTAGCAATTTGTGCTGGATTTGCAGCAAAAGAAGGATTGGGTATAGATGAAGGACTTAAAGCAATTACAATAAATGCAGCTGAAATATGTAATGTATCACATAGAGTTGGAAGTATTGAAGTTGGAAAGGATGCTGATATTGCAATCTTTGATGGCAATCCCATGGAGATATTTACGAAAACTTTGTATACTATAATTGATGGTGAAGTGGTTTATAAACCAGAAGACTAGCTACAATAATTTTTAGGAACATGTTTTTCATTTAAGACTAAATATCTTTTTTATTACTTTATTATAATAAAAGTGGCAACAAAGCCAGATAATACTGATTTTGTTGCCACTTTCTTACGTTTAGAAACAAATTCCTTTGTTCCTATAAGTTGTGTCTGTGAAATTTTATTATTTATTGTTGTTATTGTTGTTATTGTTGTTATTATTGTTATTGTTGTTGTTGTTATTTTTGTTGTTATTTTTGTTATTTTTGTTGTTTTGGTTATTGTTATTATTGTTGTTGTTATTTCTACAATTGTTGTTTTCCATGACATATCACCTCCTACCTAACTTATAATTTGCAAAAAAAAAAATATTATTCATTCTAATAAAAAATTATAAATAAAAATTTTTATGCATAGTTTTTCTTATATAAGTGATTTTACACTAGACTAATTAGCAAAAATTTCTTAAAATATAAGATAAATTAATTTAATTTCTAAAATTAATATACAAGAAATGCATTTTGTGAAATTACTTAAGAAATTGAGATGGTGAAAATTTGATTTCCTATGGAAGTATAGCAATTTATTCCCTTAAGTCTTAGGCATAAAAAACAAATTGCAAGAAATAATAAAGCTATAAAAAGCTATTTAGGAGGAAACAATGATAGAAAAAATACAAAAGAAGACAATAACATTTATTGAAGCCATTGCAATAGTAGTTGGAATGATAATAGGCTCTGGAATATTCCTAAAACCAGGTATTGTTTTTAATGATGCAGGTTCACCTATAATGGGTATAATGGCTTGGGTAGTTGGAGGTATTATAACTTTAGCTTCGGCTCTTACCATTGCGGAGATAGCTTCATCTATACCTAAAACTGGTGGGTTATATGTTTATCTTGAGGAGTTGTATGGAGACGTATGGGGTTTCCTATTAGGATGGGTTCAAACAGTAATATCTTATCCTGCTTCGGGAGCAGCTTTAGCCATAGCTTTTTCAACTTACGCTACATTTTTTATTCCAATGAATGATTTCCAGCAAAAACTTCTAGCAGTGGGAATCTTAGTGTTTGTAATAATCATGAATATAATTAGTACTAAATATGGGGGAGCAATTCAAACTATTTCAACGGTGGGAAAGCTTGTTCCAATAGTTGCTATTATTGCATTTGGTTTAATTAGTGGTAAAACTCATGATTTTCGCTCCGTTACCGTTATGACTGAAGGTGCTGGTTTTGGAGCTGCAGTATTGGGTACCTTATGGGCTTATGATGGATGGATAGGTGTTACAAACATAGCAGGTGAATTAAAAAATCCTGCTAAGGAAATGCCTAAGGCAATTATTTTTGGAGTTACTTCAGTTATATTTATATATGCACTAATAAGTATAGCAATCGTTAATGTAATGCCCATTGAAAATATAGTTGCGTCAATAACACCAGCATCGGATGTAGCAGTTTCACTATTTGGAAAAGGTGGTGCTGCATTTATAACAGCAGGAATTATAGTATCTGTATTTGGAGCTATGAATGGATATTTATTAACAGGTGCGAGAGTGCCATTAGCTATGGGACAGAGAAAACAATTGCCTTATTCAACTCAACTGGGTAAAATACACAAAAAATTTGGAACTCCTACTAATGCATTAATTCTTGAAGGGGTATTAGCCACTATTTATATTTTCTCAGGAACATTTAATACTCTTACGGACTTATTAATATTTGTTTTATGGATATTCTTTGTCATGGGTGTCTTTGGTATATTTAGACTTAGAAAAAAAATACCTGCAGATAAAAGGCCATATAAAGTTCCTCTTTATCCATTCATTCCAATGGTGGGAATATTGGGAGGAATTTACATATTATATAGTACAATTGTATCTGCACCATTGAATTCTATAATAGGGATCGGCATAGCAGTTGCTGGTCTTCCAATATTCTATTATTTAAAAAGAGAATAGTGTTCAGCCTCAATGAATTGAGGTATGACTCTAAATTAAAAAAGATTGATTCAGATAATTATTTGAATCAATCTTTTTTATAATGTATAGAAAACTATTTAAGCAAAAATTCAATAGCAAAGTAAATACAATAAAAATTGAATTTTACACTATTCTTATAATTGAATTGTTACGATAAATTAAACAATATATATATAATATGAATAAAGTGTGAAGGAGTTGATATTATGAGAATTGAAGGTATAAAAAAAGTTAGTTCTAAAATGAGTATTGCAACAGTAATAATAACTCTAATAACAGCGATTACTATAAGTGTAGTAATGTCTTATATGAATATTCAAACTAGCAATGCACTATTAGATAGTGAAAGACAAATCTTAAATGAAGATTATGATATGAAAATTAAGGAACAAGTAGAAATTGTAATTGGTATGATAGATACAATAAATAAAAAGACTGAAATAGGTAAACTAACTGTTGATGAAGCTAAGAAACAAAGTGCAGATTTAGTAAGAGAGTTGAAGTTTGGTAAAGAGGGTTATTTTTGGATAGATACTGTTAAGGGTGAAAATATTGTGCTTTTAGGGTCTAAAACTGAAGGAACAAATAGATTAAATTCACAAGATGTTAAAGGAAAATATCTTGTGAAAGAAATAATAGAGAATGGTAAAAAGGAGAGTGGAGGATATACTGAATATTGGTTTCCAAAATCGGGAGAAACAGAAGCATCACTTAAAAGAGGATATAGTAAATTGTATGAACCTTTTAATTGGGTAATAGGAACAGGGAATTATATAGATGAGATTGATAAGATAATAGCTGAAAAAGAAGCTATTATAAAAAAAGACTTAGTAAAGAGTATAACTATTAATATAATTTTACTTATTGCCTCATTAATAGTAGCAATAGTTTTATCATCTTTTGTAAGTAAAAAAATAATAAAGCCTTTAATTATAATTAAAGATTTTGCAACTCGACTAGCTTCTTATGATTTTTCAGCACCTATTAGTATAGAGAGTAAAGATGAATTTGGACAAACAGCTATTGCTTTAAATACTGCACAAGAAAATGTAAATGGATTAGTAAAAATAATAATGGAAAACTCAGAAAATATCAGTGCATCTGCAGAAGAACTTTCAGCAACAGTTGAAGAATTGGCAGCTAAAACTGTAACTGTTAATGAAGCTGTAAATATAATTGCAGAAGGTGTACAAGAATCCGGCGCTACCACAGAGGAAATAAGCGCTTCTATTGAAGAAGTAGACTCAAGTATAAATATATTATCTTCAAGAGCTATGGAAGGAAGTAATAATGCCAGTGAGTCTAAAGGAAGAGCAAGCAAGGTAAGGGATAATAGCAAAAAGGTAAAGCAGGTAGCAGGAGAGTTATATATTCAAAAGGAAGCTAATATGAAAAATGTAATAGATGAAAGTTCTGTAATAGATAATATTAGAGTTATGGCAGATACTATATCTTCTATATCGGCTCAAACTAATCTGCTTGCTTTAAATGCAGCTATTGAAGCTGCAAGAGCAGGAGAGCAAGGGAGAGGTTTTGCAGTAGTTGCAGAAGAAGTAAGAAAACTTGCAGAACAATCTTCTGGTGCTGTAGTAGAAATACAAAAAACTATAGAGACAGTAAAACAAATATTTAATAAAAGTATAGAAACAGGAAATGACATATTAAAATTCATTGATGTAGATATAATGAAGACTTATGATGAATACGAAGAAACAGGTAATCAATACTATGTTGATTCTGATTTTGTAAGTGATATGTCAGAAGAAATAGCAGCTATGTCACAAGAAATTACAGCCACAGTAGGACAAGTGAGTGAAGCAATTCAAAATATGGCTGAATCTTCACAAGAATCTAGTGAAAAAGCAGAAACTATAAAAGAAAGCATGGATGAAACTACAAAAGCTATAGAGCAAGTAGCTCAAACAGCACAGGTTCAGGCTGAACTTGCGCAACAATTAAATGAAATGATTCAAAAATTTAAGATATAAATTTTAAATTTTTCAATATAAGAAGAAAGACTATGAGATATGTAAATTAATAACTCATAGTCTTTCTTCTTATACTATAATTTATTTATCTTAAAAAGTTGTTAGTGTAAGTAGAATTAAAATACTGATAATGTACTTGAATAATTATACATAATATTTATTATAATGAAGAAAAGTTTAGTTATTATAAATAGAGAAAAAAGTCAAAAAACAATATTAAGGTGTAAAATATGTATATTTTCATTGAAAACACTATAAACCAATAGTAAAATATAGAATTGATGAGATATAATAGGATGAGATTTCTATTCATGTTATATTATGAGGAGTATATAAGTAAAAAATAAGTAATAAGAAATTATAATAAAAAAGAAAGTGTGTGTGTTAGTATGAAACTTTTTATTAATTTAGGTGCTAAGAAAAAACTTATATCGGTATTTTCAGTAATATGCATTTTTATAGTCCTGATAGGTGTATATGGAATAATAGGTTGTGCATCCATAAACAAAAATGCAAATGAAATGTATAGTAATAATTTAGTATCAGTTAAAGATTTAGAAGGAATAAGAGTAAATATAAGTGAAATTACTGCTAATATGCTTAAAATTGTTTTTGAAAGGGATAGATCAAAATTAGATGAGCAAATAAAAACTATAGATGATTTAACAAATAAAGATATGATATTGCAAGCTGAGTATGATGAATTACCAGAAATATCACAACAAGAAGAAGAACTTTATGAAGGATATCAACAGGACTTAGCAAAATATAGGGAGAAAAGAAATCAGGTTATTGAGCTTGTAAAAGCTAATGATTATGATGAAGCAGTTAAGCTATACAATTCAGAAGTAGAACCATTAAGAATTGATACATTTGCAAAAATAGAGAGATGTATTGAAATTAACATAGAAAATGCTGAACAAGTTAATCAAAATAATATAGACGAGTTTAGTAAAGTTAGATACCAAATAATAACCTATACTACAGTAGCATTTTTAATCATATTATTTATGGCATATATTTTAGGTAAAAATATAGTAAATCCGCTAATGAAAATAAAAGAATTTGCAAAGAGATTATCTGATTATGATTTTTCAATGCCAATTGTTATTACAAGAAAAGATGAATTTGGACAAACTGGCTTGGCGTTAAATGCTGCTCAAGAGAATGTAAGTAACTTAGTTAAATTAATAATGGAAAATTCACAAGATATGACCGCATCCTCGGAGGAACTTTCAGCTATAGTTGAAGAAGTATCTTCTAAAGCTGAAGCAATTGATGAAGCAGTAAATAATATAACTGCTGGAATGCAAGAGTCAAGTGCTACAACAGAGGAAATAAGTGCATCAGTTCAGGAAGTTGATTCAAGTATAAATATATTATCTTCAAAAGCAATCGAAGGTAGTAATAATGCAAATGAATTTAAAGGAAGAGCTACTGAAGTTAAAAGTAATAGTGAAAAGGCTATAGCGGAAACAAGAAATTTATATGATATAAAGCAGAACAATATGGAAAAGGCCATAGAAGATGGAAAAGTAGTAGATAGCATAAAGATTATGGCAGATACTATTGGAGGTATAGCACAACAAACTAATCTACTTGCATTAAATGCAGCAATAGAAGCAGCTAGGGCTGGGGAGCAAGGCAGAGGATTTGCAGTTGTAGCAGAGGAAGTAAGAAAGCTTGCAGAACAATCTTCAGAGGCAGTAATAAATATTCAAGACACCATAGTTAAAGTGCAAAATGCATTTAAAAGTAGCATTGATACAGGTAGTGATATATTAGAGTTTATAAATACACGGGTTCAAGAACAATTAGATGCTTATGGACAAACTGGTAATCAGTATTTTAATGATTCAGATTTTGTAAGTAAAATGTCAGAAGACATAGCAGCTATGTCAGAAGAAATTACAGCCACTGTTGGAGAAGTAAGCGATGCAATTCAAAATATGGCTGGTGCATCACAAAAATCCAGTGAAGAAGCGGTGACAATAAAAGAAGGCATGGATGAAACAACAAAAGCTATAGAGCAAGTAGCATTAACTGCACAAAGTCAAGCTGAATTAGCTGAGAAACTTAATGAAGTTATTAAAAAGTTTAGAATATAGAGTTTCCACATATTTATTTATGAAGAAGTAAATTGAAAATTAAATTTAATATCAAAAAGTAGTATAAAATAGCTTATATATTTTATACTACTTTTTGTATGTGAAGATAAAATCAATTTAAAGAAATAACAAGAAATATTAAGCTTATACTACTTTAATATATTAATTGATACGATAAATAAAATAATATGTTATAAAATATAAGCTAAAAATGAGGGAGGCTGAAATTATGAAGTTTAAGGGTGTGAAGGTTAAAGGTATAAAAATTAAAAGTATTAAGGTAAAGATGATTTTGTTACTTATGCCTGTAATAATAGCTTCTATGGTTGTACTGGCATATATGAGTTATTCAAGTGCAAAAAAGATAATAAATAGTGAGCTCGAAATAAACATGAATAGTAAACTAAATGAGAAGTCGCAAGAAATTGAAAAGAGTTTGGAGAGGCATCAGAAAATATCTGAAAGTTTAGCTAAAGTGGCTGAGAATTCTGTATCATCGCTGACTGAAGAAAATTATAAAGGTGTGTTGGAAAACTTAATTGATACAAATGATGAAACCTTTGGAGCTGGTGTTTGGTTTGAACCATTTAAATATAAGAAAGATATTCAGCTATTTGGACCTTATGCATACAAGTTAAACGGTAAAAGTACCTATACAAGTGAATATAGTAAGACAGATTATAAAACAGGTGATTGGTATAAAATGGGACAAGACACTGATAAGAGTGTTGAATGGTCATCACCTTATTATGATGATGTAGCGAAAGTTTCTATGATAACTACTACATGTCCAATGTACGATTCAAATAATAATTTTATAGGAGTTACCACAGCAGATATAGATTTATCTACTTTACAAAATAATATAAAAAATATGCAAATAGGTAAAGAAGGAAGGGCATTTTTAATAGATAAAAGTGGTTTATATGTTGCAGATGTAGATGAATCTAAAATTATGAAAACCAATATAAAAGATGATGAAAATTCTACATTGTCAGTCTTAGGTAAAAAAATGTTAACTGATAAGAATGGTCAAGGAACATTTACAGATGATAAAGGAATTCAAAAGGTTTATTATAGCACCGTAGAAGGTACAGAGTGGATTATTGCTGTATGTATTCCTGAGGAAGAAGTATATCTTCAAATTAATTCACTAAGAAATAAAATAAGTATAATAATAGTAGTTGCAATTGTAATAGTAGTATTATTTATATTATTTTTTGCTAATTATATAGGAAAGAACATTAAAAAGGTTAATGCTTTTGCTATGAAGATTGCAAATGGAGATTTAACAGAAAAACTAGAATTAAAAAGCAATGATGAGCTTGGTGAAATGAGTAAGTATCTGAATAAGATGACAGAAAATATTCATTCTATCGTAAAAATTATAATGGAGAATTCGGAAAATATAAGTGCATCGGCGGAAGAACTTTCAGCAACTGTTGAAGAATTGGCAGCTAAAACTGTAAATGTTAACGAAGCTGTTAATACTATTGCAGGTGGTATGCAGGAGTCAGGTGCTGCTACAGAGGAGATAACTGCATCTGTTGAAGAAGTGGATTCAAGTGTGAATATATTATCTTCAAAGGCTATGGAAGGAAGCAATAATGCAAGTGATGCTAAAGTGAGGGCTAGCAAGGTAAAGGAGAATAGCAAAGAGATTAAAAAGATAGCAAAAGAATTATACATTCAAAAGGAAGCTAATATGAAGAAGGTTATAGAAGAAAGTTCTGTAATAGATAGCATTAGGGTTATGGCAGATACAATATCATCTATAGCTGATCAAACTAACCTACTAGCTTTAAATGCTGCTATCGAAGCTGCAAGAGCAGGAGAACAAGGACGTGGGTTTGCAGTAGTTGCAGAAGAAGTAAGAAAACTTGCAGAACAATCTTCAGGAGCTGTAGTAGAAATACAAAAAACTATAGAGTCGGTAAAACAAATATTTAATAAAAGTATAGAAACAGGAAATGACATATTAAAATTCATTGATGTAGATATAATGAAGACTTATGATGAATATGAAGAAACAGGTAATCAATATCATTTTGATTCTGATTTTGTAAGTAATATGTCAGAAGAAATAGCAGCTATGTCACAGGAAATTACAGCTACAGTGGGACAAGTAAGCGAATCCATTCAAAATATGGCTGAGTCTGCTCAAGAATCTAGTGAAAAAGCAGAGACTATAAAAGAAAACATGGATGAAACCACAAAAGCTATAGAGCAAGTAGCTCAAACGGCACAAAGCCAAGCAGAACTGGCACAGCAATTAAATGAAGTGGTTCAGCAGTTTAAAATATAAGCGTAGAATTTTACTCATAAAAAGAGAGATACCATAAAACTGGATATCTCTCTTTTGCTATATATATTTCTTGTTAAGTTGCTTTTCAAAATGTTGAAAATAAAATTCAACATTTTTATTTTAATATTAACTTTCTGTTATTTTAACTTATAAAAATGCTTTAGCTGTGGAATTTTTTTATCATTATTCGTAATGATTGTATTAAATTCCCCTAGAATCGTACCAAATTCATTTGAACTTTGATAAAAATCTGCACCGGTACACCATACATTTCCTTCTTTTACGGCTTTAAAGTTAGCAAACAATTCATTTTTAGCTATAAGTTCCTTTATGTTTTTTACTCCGCCAGTAATGGTGCTGTTATATATAATATAATCTGCATCTTTTGCTGTGGCATAGAACTCTTCCATTCCCATTTTAGTGGTGGAAATTGCTTTAGTTGGGTCTCCTAGGCTTTCGAATATATAATTTCCACCTGCTAGCTTAATCATTTTAGGAATATAGTCATGGCTATTTCTAGCTGATATGCTATTGGATGAATTAACAAAGAAGAAAGCAACTGTTTTTCCGGTATTTTCAATATCCTTTAATTCATCAAGTACCATGGCCTGCTGGATAAATAGTTCTTTCCCAAGCTCCTCTTTATCTACCAGTACTGAATAAAATTTTATCCATTCAGTTTTGCCAAGAGGATGAGGCTCATAACTGGATTGATCAATCAACACTGTTAATCCTAATTCCTCAAGCTTTTCTTGGATTTGTGGAACATGAGTAATCATAGATGATTGAATTGATAAGTTACAGCTTTCAGATTTAATAAGCTCAAAATCAGGTTCACTGTACTTACCTGCAAATAGTATTTTTCCTGCTTCCATTTTTTTTATTACTTCATCAATATACCATCCCTCAAGCTTTGTTCCAGATAGTCTTATAGCATCAAGAGAATCAAGATCATTAAAAAATGGCATAATAGCAGCTGCTACTAAATAAACATTTGAAATTGGTTGCTGTAGCACCTTAATATCTTCTTCTAAGCCCTGGGGCACTTTCATATTCTCAGGAACTACTAAAAATCTTGTATTATTACTGAGGGAAAGCAAGGCATATCCACCTTCATAATAGTCTACCTTGAAATTCTCAGCATATTTAATATCCATACTATGGTCAAATTTCAAATTACCAACTATAGGTGCTTCATCATTACTTTTTTTATCTATATTTGATTTAGGTGAACATCCTACTAGAATTAATAATGACATTGTTAATATCAATACTATTGATATAATTTGCTTTTTCATTCCCTGCTCCTTCTTACTATTTATTTGATATTTTTCTTTTCTTCAATAGGATTCCAATAACTACAAAAGCTATAATAACTATTATACCTATAATAATCTTAGATAAATTTGAATTACTGGATGGTGGAGATGATTGTAGTTGTGCAGACTCTTTAGGTAATTCTTTATCATTTGGAATTTCTGCAGAATCTTTCTTATCTTCCTTAGTATCATTTTCATTAGGTGTTTTTTCAGTATTATTAGAGCTATTAGTAACACCATTATCAGCCTTTGAAGCTTCACCTTCACCAGTTTTTGGAGATTCTGTTGTACTATTATCCTTAGTATCCTTTGTGTTAGTATTTTTACTATTGGTGTCACTATTTACTGGATTTTTACTATTGGTGTCACTATTTACTGGATTTTTAGTAGTATTTTCATTTTTATTCTTATTTTCATTTTGATTTGCACCTTTATCTTCACCGATTGTACCTTGGCTTGAGAGCTTAATGGTATAATCTATTTCTTTAGGAGTGCTCATGGCTACAGTACAAGCTGTCACATTTATTTCTGTATCAAGTGCTGATATAGGGATTATGAAAGTTGAATTTTCACCTGCAGCAGCAGTATTGTTATATTTAGTTCCATTAACAATCATGTAGGTATAATTTGAACTAGTCAATGTAATTTTTGCAGTGATTTTACCACCTGATACAGTAAGGTCTGTGGGTGATATTGCGGTAATTCTGCCGGTACCACCAGTAAATGTTAACTCAACTTTATAATTACCATCTAAAGGTGGGTTGGCGGCATAGACATTAAATGTAAATGTTAATATAATCAACATGGTAAAAACCATTAATGAAATCTTTCTCATCATCTTCATCCCCCTACATCATTCATTAAGTTTTGATTATTAAAAATAATATTAAGCTTCCTTATTAATTTTTTTATCTCTAATAAGGATTCCTATACTTGCAAGTAATACTATAGCTGATATAGATACTATATTGTTGTCCCCTGTTTTGGGTATAGTTACTTCCTCAGTATTTGGCTTTACCGCTTCATCATTAACCTTTTGGTCTTCAACCTGTTGCTGTTTAGTTTCTTCACTATTGGGTTCTTCTTTAGGTTGTTCACTATTGGTTTCTTCTTTTACTGGCTCTTCTTTAGGTTGTTCACTTTTTGGATCTTCTTTAGGTTGCTCAACTTCTTCCTTTTCTATTAAAACAAGTGTACTTGAGTTAAATGTTAAAGTACGATCATACCAAGTTTGATTTTTAGTTGAAAAAGCTGCAACATTTATTCCTGTATCTAATGCTGATACAGGAATACTATAAGTATACATTCCCTTATCATCAACTACATAATTTATTGCATCATTTTCACTTGCTAAAGCTGCATCTTCCTTTGTTCCCATATACAATTTTGAATATCCTGTACCACTTAGAGTAATAACAGCAGACATTTTTTCATCTAATACGCTAAGCTTTGCATCTATTACCTTAAACATAGCTGAACTAGATGTTACACTTACTCCATATTTCCCATTTGCAATTGCTTCAGCTGCAAATACAACAGATGATGTAGAAACACTTAATACCATCATCATAATAGACATAACCAATTTACTTTTTAATAATTTTTTCATTTTTATCCCCCTTAAAATAATAAAAATATTATAATAAAAATTCAATAGATTAATTATTGAATTTTAGTTATTATAGTAACCTGTTTAATTCTCTTTATTAAAAAAATCTTGTAAACTACTAAACACCATAATGTTTAAATTTCTTGCTTCATCTATAAGTTGTTTATTAAATCTATTATATTGACCTATTTCTGTACCAGCATCAATGACATATTTAGAGCTTTTTAAGCCTGTATAAGCAATGTCGTAAGTTAACTTGTCCATTGGTTGAAATGGCTTTGAAACATATACCTCACTACTCAAAGATTTAGCAACCTGATAGTCTATGTCATTTTCATAGAGTATTCCTGTGCGAAAGGGTAAACCTCTCTTTTGAAGTTCTCTATAATAAGGAATACCACATCCATTTCCTGCAACTATAAAAATCTCAGGAATACCAATTACTTTAGGCAGTTCTATACTGCCAAAGAGTAAGTTATATCGATCACTTTCAAGCGCATATAATTCTTCAATTATTTTATCCTTAAAAACATTTTCTGGGGTTCCATAATACTTTATTCTACTTCCTTTAACACACATAATCATGTCAGAAATCTTAGGTGCTAAATCGATTTCATGCAAGGACATAATTACAGAAATATTTTTTTCCTTTGCCATTTTTCTTAGAATATTCAAAAGCTTAATTTTATGATGCACATCCAAAAATGAGGTTGGTTCGTCTAATACAATTATTTCTGGTTGCTGACAAAGTGCTCTTGCTAATAAAATACGTTGTTTTTGTCCATCACTTAAAGTTGAAAAGTCTCGATCCTTTAGGTCGGTAGCTTCAACCTGTGCCAAACATTCTTCAATGATCTCCTTATCAGACTGGGTCAAAGTACCAAAATTATTTGTATAGGGATAACGACCTAAACCAACGATATCTTCACAAGTCATATATTCAGTTGAAATACGTTCAGTGAGAACAACTGAAAGGCTTTTTGCCACATCCTTATCAGATAGTGCTTTAATATCCTTTTTATTAATGTATACAACCCCAGAAATCTTTTCTAAATGCTTTGTTATAGTCTTTAATATGGTTGATTTTCCTGAACCATTAGGACCGATTAAGGTAGTTATCTGTCCTTTTTTGATATTGATATTTATATTATCTATAAGCACTTTTCCATTATAGCCAACGGCTAAATCCTTAGTTTCGAAAAACATATCCTTCTGCCTCACTTTATCCATAGATCATTTTTAAACGAAAAAAACAGCTTCTTACACATGGTAAGAAACTGTCCGATTTTACAGAAACTCTAATATAATATATGACTTAATATGACTTAAATCATATATGACTTAAATCAGGAACTAAATCCTCATAGCTATATCTCCGTAGCTTTAAGAAGGTTTATTGAGCAGGTCTCCTGACTTATGCTTCACCGCTACCTTTTTACCTTCCCAGATAAATATCCAGTGGCATATATCAAAAGTAACTCTGCATTTACAGTGGCGGATCCGTGTGGGATTTTCACCCAGCTTCCCTATTATCCTATAAAAGGCACTCATAAATGGTATATTTAATTTTTACACCTAATCCTAACATAGAGATTTAGATAATGTCAATACAGTTTTAAATAAAATGTGAATAGGATGAATTTTAAGTTAATTTCAAATGTTGTTTATTACTGTTGTTACTGTTAAAATTATGAAGGTTGCGATTTGACACAATTTTTAATCAATGCTAGAATAAACACGTCCTAAATTAAAGAAATGTTTGGGATTTATAACGAAGAGATATCAATATTGTTTTGCATATCCATAGGATCAAAAATTAACTTATAGCTTTTATTGACAGGATTATTTGAGAACTTAGGCCTTCATAGGTATTTCATAGATATATTTAAGTATTTACAAAAATAAAAGAAAAGGAAATGAATTTTATGAAGAATTATAATATAAGCAAAATAATTCGTTATCAATTTGCATTTATTTTTTTTATAGCTATATTTATTTTAGGTATTGTGCTGAGCATAAACACAGGAACGGTGGATATATCTCCAAGACGCATATTTGAAATAATTTTACTAAAAACTGAAGTAGGTACAATGGAAAGTGATATAATTTGGAAAATAAGATTACCACGAATATTGACAGCTTCAATTTTAGGAGGAGCACTATCAGTATCAGGTTTTTTATTGCAGACTTTCTTTAGAAACCCTATTGCGGGACCCTTCGTTTTAGGCATATCTTCTGGTGCAAAAATGTTTGTTAGCTTCGTTTTGATAGTAATGATAAATCATTTTGACAGTGTACCCTCTTATGTTTTGGTTCTTGCTGCTTTTGTTGGTGCTATGGTGTCCATGGGCTTTGTTATGCTAGCTGATAGAAAGGTAAATAGTATGGCCATGCTTTTAGTGGTTGGTATAATGATTGGATACATTTGTTCAGCAATAACAGATTTTTTCATCACATTTGCTATGGAAAGCGATATTGCAAATCTTACAGCATGGTCAATGGGGAGCTTTTCTGGTGCAAATTGGGGAAATGTTAAGACCATATCAATAATTATATTTCCATCGCTGATTAGTATATTTATGATTTCAAAACCAATGGAAGCCTATCAATTAGGAGAAGGCTATGCAAAAAGTATGGGTATAAATATTAAGTTATATCGGTTACTTCTCATAGTTTTTTCTAGTATTTTATCAGCAACGGTTATTGCCTTTGCTGGACCTATATCTTTTGTTGGAATAGCTGTGCCACATCTTACAAAGTTTATAATGAATACAGCTAAACCTATAATTATAATACCTGCAACCTTTTTATGTGGTGGAGTATTTTGTACTTTTTGTGACTTGATTGCGCGTACAGCCTTTTCTCCTACAGAACTTGCCATAGGTACAGTAACATCAGTTTTTGGAGCTCCTGTAGTAATCTGGATAATATTAAAGAAGAATATGCTAAGGGCCTAAAATAAGCATTTTCTCATTTAACTTTTATTTTAAAAGGAGCCATTAGTATGAAATATAAAACAAAGCAAAAAAATACTTTCTACAGAAACATTAAGATTATAATTCTTTCACTTATAATGATTTATTGTCTTTATCAAATTATTCATTATATTTATAATAGTTACTGTAACAATAAACTAAATAGTCAGTTGCAGGAATTGTATATAGATAATACGCAAGAGATAAAAACTAGTGAGAACAATATAAATAATAGTGAAAAACTTGAATCTAAGGAAGATGCAAAAATAAATTTTAAGGATTTACTGGCAATAAATTCAGAAGTAGTTGGTTGGATTAAAATTCAGGATACTAATATAAATTATCCTGTGGTAAAAGGTAAAGATAATGAGTATTACTTAAACCATAATATAAAAAAAGAATCCTCAGCTTCAGGGTCAATTTTCATGGACTATCGTAATAAAGTAAATGAAGAAGATTTAAATACAATTATTTACGGACATAATATGAAGGATGGTTCCATGTTTAAAACATTGGCTAGCTATAAGGAAGAAGATTTTCTTATAAATCATCCTATTATTGAGTTAACCACGTTAAATAAAACTACAAAGTGGGAGATTTTCTCTGTATACATAACAGATACAAGCTTTAACTATATCAGGACAAATTTTGAAAATGAAGAAGATTATGGAGAATTTTTAAGCACAATGAAAAACAAGTCCATTCATGATGTAGGCATTAATGTAACTAGTGATGACGTAATTTTAACTCTCTCTACATGTACTTATGAGTTTTACGATGCCAGATTTGCTATTCATGCAAGACTTGTTAGGGAGTAAAGTGGAAAGAATAAAGTAATATTTAGTTAAACAGAAAACAGGTGAGGAGTCTCATCTGTTTTTTATTTGCTAAAAAAGATGAAAAGCTTTAAATTGAAAAAATGAAAGAAAACGACAAAATTTTGTTGAAATTTATAATTATTTTATATATAATTTTAAATTAAATACTTCTATATGTTAATAAAGTATAAATAGAAGTTCTTATATTCATTATTTTTGGCAAATTGCAATAACAA